>DATLIB010000157.1:0-4420 GCA_035539595.1 Noviherbaspirillum sp. | reverse complement strand
AGTAATAATTTGATTGCGGTTGAGTTGTTTCGTGTCCATACATTCCTCTCTCGCTACCCATATTGGTGCATTACTGAATTTTGGCAGTGCTATTAGTGGCAGCGACCGTGAGATACGCAAAAGTCATGCCTTGGTCCCCAGGACAGCGGCGCAGGGGCGATGGATTTCTCAGTCTTAGGTATTCAGATAATCGATAGGTTCAGCCAAATTTTCGGCCTGAGCCATCGGAAAAAATCTGGGGATTTCAGCAAAGAGGAGGGGGGACGCTGAGTTCCACACTGGCGCGCTAATGCACCGGCGGAAAGCAAGAGGCTAAGCATACGTATACCGATATGCCTGCAAGGCGACAACGTCGCAATATCACAGCGCCGGTCAGCAGCAATGATCTTGCGCCGGCGCCGAGGGGAAGCTGGAGTTAGCTTTCCAGTTTTGTCTGCAGCGTGATATTCGCGTTAAGCACCTTGGAGACAGGGCAGCCTTCTTTGGCATTGTTAGCCGCGTTTTCAAATGCTTGCTGACTTGCGCCCGGAATTTTGGCCACCAAGTCGAGATGGACTGCGCTGATCGAAAAGCCGCCGTTGACCTTATCCAGCGTCACTGCCGCCGTGGTCATCAGGTTCTCCGCGACGATGCCGGCTTCAGCCAGTTGTGCGGACAGCGCCATCGTGAAGCAGCTGGCATGTGCTGCGGCGATCAGTTCTTCAGGATTGGTTCCTGGGCCATTTTCAAATCGGGTATTGAAACCGTACTGCGTGTTGTCCAGTACGCCACTTTGGGTGGAGATACTGCCTTTGCCTTCCTTCAGGTTGCCTGTCCAGATGGCCGATGCGGTGCGTTTCATTGCGACTTCTCCTTAACGTGTGAAAAATGTGAAATGGTTGGGGGATGCAGCACATCGTCGAGACTTCTTCGATCACGCGATCCGGGTACTGCGCAAGACTGCGGTGCACCATCGCACACCACATGTAAAAACAAAAAATCAACGAGATTTTTGTCTCGTTTGCAATGCCGGCAATAGTCTGGCAATAGCCTCGGTATGACGGTCCGATATTTCGTCATGCCGGGTGTGGCACGGCTAAAGCTAATGCTTGGTGGATGGTTGAAGCAGACCATCGTCAAACAGCGGAAGCGTTCTCTGACATGCAGCGTTTTATCCTAAGCGAGAACGTCAGATCGTTCACCGTCAACCGACAGGTTCTTGAGATCACTCAATCAGAGGAGCCGCCGACATATCACCCTCCTTGGGCCGCGTATTTGCCGGCAATGCGGCAAAATGGCTATCTCATCGAAATGAAAGGAAGCCCATGGCGATTGTGAGCAGTCAAGGAATGGGGACGGTATTGCAAATCATCGAGGCGTTGGGGATAGTGGCATTTGCGCTTTCCGGCTTTGTCGAGGCGCGTCGCAAAGATATGGACCTGGTAGGGGTCTTTACTGTCGCCTTCATCACCGCTTTCGGCGGCGGCACTTTGCGCGACCTTCTTCTCGACCGGCGGCCGTTGTTCTGGGTCGAGCATCAGGAATACACACTGCTGGTCTTTGGACTGGCGCTGGTCATTACGCCGTTCCTGCGCCACCTGCGCTTTGCGTTCTCCGAAAAGCTGATCGTCGTTGCCGATGCACTCGGTCTCGGCCTGTTTAGTGTGCTTGGCGCATCGCTGGCCAAGGAAGCGCAGATGCCGGTCTTCGTTTGCGCAATGATGGGCGTCATTACAGGCATCTTCGGCGGCGTTTTGCGGGACGTGATCTGCAACGAGATCCCCCTTGTTTTCCGGCGCGGCCATTTGTATGCAACGTGTTCTTTTGCCGGTTGCTGGGCTTACCTTATTCTGGACTGGATGACTATGCCGCAGACAGTCAGTCTGGTTACCGGCATTGTCATCACCGTGGTCATGCGACTGGTTGCCGTCAGGTTTGATTTGCGTTTGCCTGGGTGATTGAAACCGGTAACCGGCCCTGATGTGCCGAACAAGAATAACTTGAACAATTGTTGCTGCTCGCCGCTGGCGCACTGCGGCGCGTCAGACGCCTTGCCTTGCATCTAGCAACGAGCGCCAGCATGTCCAACTTATTCTTGCCCGACTCTTGACGGTGCAAGCAGCTCGCGAAAAGCCGCAGCTTGCATCCAGGCGAAGACTGTTTATCGAGTGGACGGAAAACTGAATACTGCCCGTCCGGGATCGTTCGACGACGGCCAACGCTGAGTAATGGTTTTCCGCCTGGTGTAGAAGCGCACCGCATCCGGACCATAGGCATTCAAGTCCCCGAACAGCGAGCGCTTCCAGCCGCCGAACGAGTGGTACGCGACGGGCACCGGCAACGGTACGTTGACGCCCACCATGCCCACCAGGATGTTGTCGCAGAAGTGGCGCGCAGCTTCGCCGTCGCGGGTGAAAATGCAGGTGCCGTTGCCGTATTCATGCGCATTGATCAAGGCCATGGCCTCTTCCAGCGAGGCGACCCGGGCAACGCCGAGTACCGGGCCGAAAATCTCTTCGCGGTAAATCCGCATATCCGGTTTCACGTGATCGAACAGGCACGGGCCGAGGAAGTAACCCTTGCTGTGCTCGCCGTTTGCATCCCGCACCACCAGCTCGCGTCCGTCCACCAGCAGGGACGCGCCTTCGGACACTCCGATGTCCACGTAACTCTTGACTTTTTCGTAATGTTCGCGGGTCACGAGCGGGCCCATGTCGTTGCTGCAGTCGGTGCCCGGGCCGACCTTCATCTTGGCGATTTCGACTTTCAGGCCGGCGACGATGGCATCGGCGGTCTCGTCGCCCACCGCAACGACCAAGGGGACCGCCATGCATCGTTCGCCGCACGAGCCGAATGCGGCGCCCGTGAGCGCGTTGACGGCATTGCCGATGTCCGCATCAGGCATGACCACTGCATGGTTCTTCGCGCCACCCAAGGCCTGTACCCGCTTGCCATGCGCCGTGCCGGTTGCATAGACATACTGCGCGATCGGCGTCGACCCCACGAAACTGACTGCCTGCACGCGCGCATCCGTCAGCAGGACGTCGACCGCTTCCTTGTCGCCATTGACTACATTCAACACGCCCGGCGGCAATCCCGCTTCCAGCGCCAGTTCAGCGATGAGTACGGTAGCCGACGGATCGCGTTCGGATGGCTTCAGCACGAAGGTGTTGCCGCAGGCAACGGCCATCGGCCACATCCACAACGGCACCATGGCAGGGAAATTGAAAGGCGTGATTCCGGCAGTCACGCCCAGCGGCTGGAATTCACTCCAGGAATCAATGGCCGGACCGACGTTCTTGCTGTGCTCGCCTTTGAGCAGTTCGGGCGCGTAGCTGGCGTACTCGACGTTTTCGATGCCACGCTGCAGTTCACCCATTGCGTCGCTGAGCACCTTGCCATGCTCTGCCGTAATCAAGGCGCAGATCCGGTCTGCATTCTCCTCAAGCAATTGCTTCAGACGGCCCATGATGCGCGCGCGCTTTAGCGGCGGCGTGTTGCGCCACGCGGGATACGCCTTTGCGGCGGCGGCAATGGCCTGCTCGACGGTGGCCTTGTCTGCCAGCAGTACCTTCTTGTCCGAGATACCGGTCGCCGGATTGAATACGTCGGCGGTACGGTGGCCGCCGGCAGCGTGTTCACCGTGGATGAAGTGGCCGATGGTGGTGGAACTGGTCATGAAAACTCCTTGAATTCTGGGATGGCGGGGCCGCTGTCAGGCCGTTTCGTTAATGGCTTCGCCCAAGGCGTTGATAAGCTGGTCGATTTCATGTGGCTCGGCAATGAAGGGCGGCGCGAGCTGAATAGTGTCGCCGCCATAGCGGACGTAGAAACCTTTTTCCCAGCACTTCATCGCAATGTCGTAAGGGCGCTTCGCAGGCTCGCCCGGCAATGCCTCGATCGTGATGCCGGCGGCCAGACCGAAGTTGCGGATATCGAGAATGTGCTTGCTACCCTTGAGTCCATGAACGGCGTTCTCGAAATGCGGAGCGAGTGCGCGTACGCGCTCGATCATGTTTTCCTTGACCAGGATGTCCAGCGTCGCCAAGCCCACCGCGCAAGCGACCGGGTGAGCGGAGTAGGTGTAGCCGTGCGGGAATTCCAGCATGTACTCCGGCCCGCCCGTGCTCATGAAGGTGTCGTAGATTTCCTTCTTGGCGATGACCGCTCCCATGGGTTGCGCGCCGTTGGTGATCTGCTTGGCGATGTTCATCATGTCTGGCGTGACGTCGAATGCTTCCGCGCCGGTCATCGCGCCGCAGCGGCCAAAGGCGGTGATGACTTCATCGAAAATCAGCAGGATGTTGTGCTGCGTGCAGATTTCCCGCAAGCGCTTCAGGTATCCCCGCGACGGAATGATCACACCCGCCGAGCCGGAGAAGGGTTCAACAATAACTGCCGCGATGTTGGAGGCGTCATGCAAGGCGATCAGCTTGAGCAG
>DATLIB010000156.1:0-11663 GCA_035539595.1 Noviherbaspirillum sp. | reverse complement strand
GCATGCGACAACTGATAGGTCGAAAATAGCGCTGCTGCATCGCAGCATGCCTGCTAGAATTCCCTTACGCGTCCTTTCAGGGAATCTAGCATGAAACGTGTCATCTTTAATCAAAAAGGCGGTGTCGGAAAATCAACGATTACCGTCAATCTGGCGGCAATTGCGGCTAGTCAAGGCAAGGCGACGCTATTGATCGACCTCGACCCACAATGCAACTCGAGCCGCTATTTGTTAGGCGACGCGACTGCTGGCACCTCCCCCACACTGGCCGATTATTTTGAGCAAACTCTCAGTTTCGCTTTCTATCCAAAGCCGCCGTCACACTTCGTGCATGCGACGCCATTCGAAAATCTATTTTTGATTCCGTCCCATCCCGACATCGGCGAACTGCAATCGAAGCTGGAATCGCGTCACAAGATATACAAACTGCGCGACATGCTGAATGAACTGGCCCAAGAATACGAGGAGATTTACCTCGATACGCCTCCGGCCTACAACATCTTTACTCAATCAGCCCTGATTGCGGCGGATACTTGCCTTATCCCATTTGACTGTGACGACTTCTCACGCCAAGCTTTGTATACATTGATGAACAACGTCGGTGAAATTAAGGCGGATCACAATCCGAAGCTGGAAATAGAAGGTATCGTGGTCAACCAGTTTCAGGCGCGAGCCAGTTTGCCGCAACGGATGGTCGAAGAGTTAATGCAAGAAGGACTGCCAGTCCTGGATAACAAGATTTCCAGTTCCATCAAGATTCGCGAATCACATGAGCGAGCATTGCCAATGATTCACCTTGATGCACGGCATAAATTAAGTCGGGAATATCTCGCCCTGTACGCAGAATTGCAGGCGGCTTAGCACTGATTTAGCGATATTGTCGCATTGGAAGCCCATTTTCTGCGTAGCATCGGTGCCGTCCGAGCAGCTATAGCGTGTTTGCGTTTCATTCTGCATACTGCCTTGTGAAATAGTAATACTTCAGCTACTTTGCCGAACGTTTCGGCCGGAAGACTGCGGTATCGGCGTAAAAGGCATTGTTCTGGCCTTCGTACCAGTCAGGAACCCCAAGTACAGGCAAAGGCGTGAAATGCGATGTCTCAAGTCCTTGGGCAACTTGCATGGCAATCATTGTGTCTTGCCATGCATACTGTTCCTGAACGGTCATTCCAAAGAAGGTTTCATTTGCGATGACGGGCCACGCGTGTGCTGTAATGGCTTTGTAAGGAGCCACGAGTTTTTCCATCAAGGCGTGTCCGAACAAGACGACTTGGCAGTCGCACCAGAACCGATCCCGCCTCCCAAGGAATGCCTCTTTCCAGCGATGGGCGCGCAAGGCGTCCAACCACTCGGCGTCGCGAACCAGTAGCAATGCCGCATTTTCATCAAAAATGGTAGCAGCATCACGAATTTTGCCTCGCACCGCAAAGGGCACATTCTCCACCCTTTTCACTGTTTCAATTTCCCTAGCCTGCAATGCATTCAATTGCACTTTGATTTTGGGGAAGGTCAGCCAGACCAGCGCATTAAAGAAATCATGCAAATTTTCCCGGGTCGGCACCTCGCCAGTCGCGCTGATGAACGCTTCATAAGCCATGCCGGGTGGCAGACTGGTTTGCGGTACAAAGCGAATGGGCAGGCCGCGATGATTGCGTAATGCTTTTTCCTCCGCCAAGGCATTGAGTTCAACTCGCCAATCCTGTGCCTGGACAAGTCTTTCTCCCGTGGCGCGAAATGGATTCAGCCACGGACGTTGCCAGTCGATTTCGTCAGAAAAATGCACGCTCATGACGACTGGTTCAACTGCACTTGCTTGACATGCTGCCGTAGCAAATCGCGTTAAACCAGCTTCCAGCCAATCGTTTCACCGCCATTCAAAGGCACCACGGTGGCATCCCCTAACGGCAATTCGTCCGGCAATGTCCAAGCCTCGCGTTTGAGCGTGACAGTGCCGGCATTGCGCGGCAGTCCATAGAACGCCGGGCCATTGAAGCTGGCAAAGGCTTCCAGTTTGTCCAGCGCATCTGCCTGATCGAATGCTTGCGCATATAACTCCATGGCATGCAAAGCGGTGTAACAGCCAGCGCAGCCACAGGCATGTTCCTTCAACCCCTTGGGATGAGGCGCAGAATCGGTCCCCAGGAAAAACCGTGCACTGCCAGAAGTGGCGACATGCACCAATGCCTGGCGGTGTGTTTCACGCTTCAGCACAGGCAAACAATAGTAGTGCGGGCGAATGCCGCCTTTGAAGATTTCGTTCCGGTTGTACAGCAGGTGATGTGCCGTGATGGTGGCGGCGACAGGGCCATCGGCTTGGCTCACATAATCTGCGGCATCCTTGGTGGTGATGTGTTCGAAGACAACCTTCAATGCAGGCATATCGCGCCGCAGGGGCTGCATGACGCGCTCGATGAACACCGCTTCGCGGTCGAAAATATCAATTGCCGGATCGGTCACTTCGCCGTGCACCAGAAAAGGCATGCCCAATTCCTGCATGACTTCGAGGGTTTTATAGCACTTGGACAAGGCGGTGACTCCCGCATCGGAATTGGTTGTCGCACCGGCAGGATACAGCTTTACCGCATGGATGAAACCACTGTCCTTGGCACGCCGGATTTCATCCGGCGGGGTGTTATCGGTCAAATACAGGGTCATCAAGGGCTGGAAGTCCATGCCGGGTGGCAATGCTGACAAAATACGTTCCCGATACGCAGACGCTTGTGCGGTCGTGGTGATCGGCGGCTTGAGATTGGGCATGACAATCGCTCGACCGAACTGACGAGCGGTATGGGGCAATACAGCGGCCAATGCAGTACCATCGCGCAAATGTAAGTGCCAATCGTCGGGGCGAGTGATGGTCAGGCTATTCGGAAGGGAGGCGGTCAGTTGATTAGGCATGGCAGTTCTTTCTTTAGACTGCCGACATTTTACCTGTCAGCAGGAGCACGCTCTATGGAGCCACCTTGGCAGATGTAAAAAAGCCGTTTCGGCAGCATGCGGAAACGGCTTGAGAAAGACGAAACGTTTTTTAATGGATGATCTTCGCCAGAAAGTCGCGCGCACGGTCGGAGCGAGGAGCGCCGAAAAATTCATCCTTGGTGCAATCCTCGACGATAGCGCCTTTGTCCATGAAGACAACTCGGTTTGCGACTTTCTTGGCGAATCCCATTTCATGGGTCACCACCATCATCGTCATGCCATCGTGCGCAAGGCCGACCATGACGTCGAGTACCTCATTGATCATTTCCGGATCCAACGCCGAAGTCGGTTCGTCGAATAGCATGGCAATCGGGTCCATGGACAGAGCGCGAGCAATCGCGACTCGCTGTTGCTGACCGCCGGACAGCTGCCCGGGAAACTTATCCTTCTGCGCGATGAGACCGACGCGGTCCAGATACTTCAAGCCTTTTTCAGTCGCCTCTTCTTCGCTGCGGCCAAGAACCTTCACCTGGGCGATAGTCAGGTTCTGACGGATCGACAGGTGCGGGAACAGCTCAAAGTTCTGGAATACCATGCCAATGCGGGCACGCAATTTTGGCAAGTCGGTTTTGGGGCCGCCGACGGAAATGCCATCGACCAATATCTCACCTTTCTGGAACGGCTCCAGTCCATTGACGGTTTTGATCAGCGTGGACTTGCCAGACCCCGAGGGTCCGCACACGACCAGCACATCGCCTTTGGCAACCTTCGTCGTACAGTCTGTCAACACTTGGAAACTTCCATACCACTTGCTGACGTTTCTCATTTCAATCATGTCATTATCCTTAGCGAATGATGGCGATACGCTTTTGCAACCGCTTGACCAAGGTCGAGAGCGCGAAGCACAGCGCAAAATAAACAATGGCGACGAACAGGTACATTTCGACCACGCGGCTGTCGCGCTGCGCGATCTTGACAGAGGCGCCGACGAAGTCCGTCACGTTTAACAGAGACACCAGCGACACGTCCTGGAACAGAACAATGGTCTGCGTCAACAGAATCGGCAACATGTTGCGGAACGCCTGCGGAAGCACGACCAATTGCATCGATTGGCGGTAGGTGAAACCCAAGGCATAGCCCGCATAGACCTGCCCTTTGGAAATGCTTTGGATGCCTGCGCGCATGATTTCGCAAAAATATGCTGCCTCAAACATGATGAACGTGATGTAGGCGGAGCGGTCGGCGCCAAGTTGAATCGGGCGTTCCGATCCTGTGATCATCTGCAAGACCACTGGCACGAGGAAATAAAACCAGAAAATCACCAGCAGCAGCGGGATAGAGCGCATCAGGTTGACATACCCGGCAGCGAACATTGCCAGCGGCTTGATGGGAGACAGACGCGCCATCGCCAGTAATGTACCGAAGAAGGTACCGCCAATAGCTGCAACCACTGTCAGTTGCAGTGTGTACTGCAAGCCGGAAAGCAGATATGGCCAGGTACGACTAATGACGTCAAAATCGAGATCGCCCATTATTTGCCTCCTGCGATGTAGCCGGGGACGGCAACCCGTCGCTCAATGAAGGCCATGACGCGGTTGGCGGCCATCGCAATGACAACATAAATAAAGGTGGCTGCGGCAAACGCCTCAAAGTAACGAAAGGTCATCTCTCCCATTTCCCTTGTACGGAAGAACAGTTCGACCAAGCCGATTGAATACGCTACGGCGGTATTTTTGATGAGGTTCATCACTTCAGAGGTAAGCGGCGGGATGATGATGCGATACGCCATCGGCAACAGTACAAACCGGTACGTTTGCATCTGGGTGAAGCCGAGCGCATAACCGGCGTTACGTTGACCGCGCGGCAATGACTGGATGCCGGAGCGCACCTGTTCGGCAATCCGCGATGATGTAAAGAAACCGAGGCAGACTATTGCGGTGACGAACTGGTGTTCGGTCGGATCCAAGGTGGTTACCCATACCTTGACTGCGGGCACCAGGCCGGGCACGACGAAATACCAAACGAAAAATTGCACGATCAATGGAATATTGCGAAACAGCTCGACGTAGGCATTGCCCAACCTTACCAGCCATTGCTTTTCCGTTGTACGCGCGACGCCGACCAGAGATCCCAACACAAATGCCATGACCCAGGCAAGCGATGCCGTTCCCAGCGTCCAGCCCAATCCCGACAAGAGCATGTCAGCCCACGTCCCATCGCCGTCGGGCACCTGCTCAAGAAAAATACTTAGGTCCATTTTTATACCTCCCTGCTTGCTCTAACCAACTCACTGCCTGGCTACAAACGGCAGGTGCAGTGTATCTACCGTTTCCGCCATCCGAAAAAAAGCCGGAGGCGGTAATGCCCTCCGGCCTTTCTCCGTAGACAAGCGACTTATACGCCCTTGTCGTTCGGGTTGTTGAACGCTTCGCGGATAGCCGGGGTCATCGGGAAGTTAATATTGATGCCCTTAGGCGGGATCTGGCTCTGGAACCATTTGGAATAAATCTTCTGGATTTCGCCCGACTTCATGACGCCACCGATGGTTTTATCCACCAGCGCCTTGAACTGCGGATCGTCCTTGCGCAACATCATGCTGTACGGCTCCTGACGCAAGGACTCGGGAATGATCTTGAAGTTATTAGGCGTCCGGGAATTGGCAATCTGTCCTGCCAACAGGATATCGTCCATCACGAATGCCGCAGCACGATCATCAGCCATCAGCAGGAAGGATTCTGCGTGGTCTTTGCCGTAGATTTCTTTGACTTCCGCATTCTTGGTTTTTTCATAGGCTTTGAGCAGCGGTACGGAAGTCGTGCCGGAGGTAGTGGACACCGTTTTGCCACTCAGGTCCGCGAGCGAATTGATGCCGGAAGACTTCTTCACTGCAGCCGTCACGTTGATCACGAAATAGGTAGGACCAAACGATACCTGCTGCTGACGTGCCGTGGAATTAGTGGTCGAACCGCACTCCAGATCGACAGTACCGTTCTGCAGCAAAGGAATGCGATTGCTCGATGTCACCGGCTGCAAGCCCACCTTCAGGTTCGGCAGCTTCAACTCTGTCTTGACCGCATCGACGATCTTCATGCACAGATCCATCGCGTAACCGATCGGCTGCTGTTTATCATCGAGATAAGAGAACGGGACGGACGATTCGCGATAGCCGATGGTGATCGAGCCAGTGTCTTTGATTTTCTTGAGCGTTCCGGTCAGGTCCTGAGCCTGAGCTGTTCCTGCGATTGCGCCAGCAGCGATGAGAAAGGCGGTGATCTTCAACAGTTTCATAACGTCTCCTGAAAAAAGGTAATTCAGTGTACCAAAAGGCGTGTTGCAAAAGCTTACTTTCTTTCGTCGATTCAGCTGGATGGACAGGCATTCTTACCTATATGGCAATGCTGCTCCGAGGGATGACGCCTTGTTGCGGCAGCCGATACGTAGAAGTACGTATCGATTACGAATTGCAATGAGTGCGAATGCGGGTGCTTCTCGCAAAAAACCAACTGACCACGGGAATGCAGAGACGAAGGAATGAACGCGACACTGCTGGTTTGTCCATTTGCGACACCGTTTTTGCGATGTGCCAGCAAGTCGTGCAGCACGTTTTCACGAGGGAAAGAAGGGCAGAACGAATTATGCATAAGGTCTTTCTCATGCAGGTACATCTTGATGCATTTCTCTGGATCAGCGCACGAGCAGTTATACCCGGCTCTGGCTCTTTACGTAGCAATTTTTAGACCATCAGATGCACATATGTCACTGCGGCCGGAACATAGCCGGCCGCTTGTTATTTTTCGGCATTTCTCTTGAGGAAATGCCGTTATCTCATCCCACGATCAGGGATACAGACCACGCATTTCACGTGCCTGCAGTACACGTGTACAAGCCACGATGAATGCGGCCGTACGCAACGACACTTTCTTTTCCTCGGCCAGTTGCGAGACAGCGGTGAAGGCCTCACGCATGATGCGCGTCAAACGCTGGTTGATTTCCTCTTCTGACCAGAAGAAGCTGGAAAAATCCTGCACCCATTCGAAGTAGCTGACGGTGACGCCCCCGGCATTGGCGATGACGTCCGGCACAACCAGCACGCCTTTATCGTGCAGAATGTCATCGGCGGCCGGCGTGGTCGGGCCGTTGGCGCCTTCGATGACGATGCTGGCGCGGATCTTGTTAGCATTGGCCTCGGTAATCTGCTGCTCCAACGCCGCCGGGATCAGGATGTCGCAATCGACTTCCCAGAAACGGCTGCGATCGCTGATGGTGTCGACGTTAGGGAAGCCGGCGACGCTGCCGTGTTGCGCGACGTGTGCTTGCAGCGCCACGACGTCAATACCACTGTCTCGCACAATCGTGGTGACATGGTCTTGTACGGCAACCACCTTAGCGCCAGCCTCGGTAAACAAGCGCGCGGCGACGCCACCGACATTACCAAAGCCTTGCACCGCCACACGCGCACCATGGATGTCCAGGCCGCGCTTGGCTGCCGCTTCGCAACCGACTACGAACACACCACGGCCAGTCGCATCATGGCGTCCAAGGCTACCGCCTAGCGAGATCGGCTTGCCGGTGACGACACCGGATGCCGTACTGCCCTGATTCATGGAGTAGGTATCCATCATCCAGGCCATGATTTTTTCATTGGTATTGACGTCCGGCGCGGGGATGTCCTTGTTGGGGCCAATGATGATGTTGATTTCGCTGGTATAACGGCGCGTCATGCGCTGCAGTTCGCCTGCCGATAGCGATTTCGGATTGACGCGGATACCGCCCTTGGCACCGCCGTAAGGCACGTTGACCGCAGCGTTCTTGACAGTCATCCAGGCGGACAATGCCATCACTTCGGAGAGTGTTACGTCCTGGTGGAAGCGCACGCCGCCTTTGCCTGGGCCACGGGAGGTATTGTGCTGTACACGATAGCCTTCGAAATGCGCAATGCTGCCGTCATCGCGCTCGATCGGGACGTCAACGACCAGAATACGCTTGGGACGCTTGAGTGTCTCGACCCAGCGGGAGAGAGAGCCGAGGTGCGGGGTAACGCGGTCGACCTGTTCCAGGTAAACACCCCAAGGACCAATTTCGCTTGGTGTCAGGTATGACGGGACTTCATGCTGGATGGACATGTTGCAAATGCTCCTATAAGTTAAAAGCGCGGTTGCCTTGCACGCAGGGTGCAATACAGGAAAGCATGCTATTGCAACGCGATAGCCGGAATCCAATGCTTTGTGCGCATGCAAGTATGCAAAAAACACATAACCATGAAACCGTGCTTGGTAGTCGAAAGCTCAGATACTTTTTTTGCTGGCGGCCCTGCGTTTGCGTGCCTGTGCCTGCTCTTCTTTTTCGCGGCGCTGCAGGAGGTAGTCCCAGAGCCGAGACACGACCGGCTTGCCCGGGCGTTGCGGTGTAGGCCGCTCGCGGTAGAGGCGGATTTCCATGTTGACTTCCCATTCCGGCTGCCCGCTATCGGCGCGCGCAAGCTGCTTCTGCTTCACTTCGCGTACGACGGCGGACTCCGGCAGGAAGGCGATGCCATGTCCTTCCAATGCCATCATTTTCAAACCTTCCGCCATGTCGGTCTCGTAGCGTTTGTCGAGATACAAGGGGCGTTTGGCATCGGACAGGATCAGTTCGACCATGCGTCCAAGATAAGCATTGCTGGTGTAAGACAGGAAGGGCAAGGGCGACTTTGCGCTCCCCGGCAACAACAATTCCGGAACGCTGGATTTGGCGCAGCGCGCATAGGCGCGCAAGGCCTCGCTGCCGAGCGTGAGCATGTCGTAACGGCTGGCATCGAGCTGCACCGGTTGGCGCGGATGGTGATAGCACAGCAGCAGGTCGCAGCCGCCTTCCACCATGGTCATGACGGCGTCATGCACATTGAGTGCCATCAAACGGGTGTTCAGCGTGCCGAACCCGGACTCGAGCTCAGTCATCCACTTCGGCATGTAGGTGAGCGACAGCGTATGCGGTACGGCAAAATCGACCGTGATGTGGGCGGTCGGGCGCTTGCCGCGCATCAGCGCGCGCGCATTGTTGACTTGACTGAGCATTTCGAGCGCCTGCTCGTAGAACACTTCTCCTGCCGCCGTCAGGCGCGTCGGATAAGAGGTACGGTCGATCAGGTCGGCCCCCAGCCACGCTTCGAGCGATTGTATGCGGCGCGAGAACGCCGGTTGCGTGACGTGTCGCAGTTCGGCGGAGCGGCTGAAGCTACGCGTCTCGGCTAACGATATGAAGTCTTCCAGCCACTTGGTTTCCATGGCGCTATGTTAGTCGTGTTCCGGTACGGAGGCAAAACACATCGGGCGAGCTCAAGCCGCTTCGATGCCCGCCGACATGCCACCCATGCCGGGTGACGACGGTGAAACCGTATCCTGTCGTGCCTGCTGGCGCTCCCACATTTGGGCGTAGGCACCGCTTTTTGCAAGCAGCTCTACATGCGTGCCCCGTTCAATGATACGGCCATGGTCGAGCACCAGGATTTGCGTGGCGTCGGCAATTGTGGACAAACGATGGGCAATCACCAGCGTGGTCCGTTCCTTCGCGATTTCCTTGAGCTGGGACTGGATGGCTTGCTCCGATTTGGAGTCGAGCGCCGATGTCGCCTCATCGAAAATCAGGATCGCGGGATCTTTCAGCAGTGTGCGTGCAATCGCCACGCGCTGCTTTTCGCCGCCGGACAGTTTCAAGCCGCGTTCGCCCACCATCGTTGCATAACCGTCCGGCAAGCTGACGATGAAGTCGTGGATATATGCCGCCTTCGCCGCTGCCTCGATTTCATCCTTGCTGGCGTCCGGTTTGCCATAGGCGATGTTGTATTCGATCGTGTCGTTAAACAGCACAGTATCCTGCGGCACGATCCCGATCGCCTTGCGCAGCGAGACTTGCGTGATGTCGCGCAGATCCTGCCCGTCTATGGTGATATTGCCAGATTGAACATCGTAGAAGCGGAACAGCAGCCGCGATAAGGTCGATTTTCCCGACCCGCTATGCCCCACCACGGCAGTGGTACTACCGGCGGGAATGGTGAAATCCACATCGAACAGGATTTGCCGCTTGCTTTCATAACTGAAATCGACATGCGTAAATTTCACTTCGGCGCCGTGTACAGCCAGTGGTTTTGCATGCGGCGCATCGGCGACTTCGCGATGCTGATCCAGCAAGGTGAAAAGCCTTTCCATGTCTGCCATGCTTTGCTTGATTTCGCGATAAATCACACCCAGAAAATTGAGCGGAATGTATAGCTGGATCATGAATGCGTTGACCAGGACCAGATCGCCGAGCGTCATCTTGCCGTCAATGACGCCTTGCGTCGCCCGCCACAGGATCAGCGTCACCGCGGTCGCAATGATCAGCGATTGACCGGTATTCAAGAGAGATAGCGAGGTCTGCGACTTGACCGCCGCCGTCTCCCAATGCGCCATGCTGCCGTCATAGCGACGCGCCTCGTAATCTTCGTTGCCGAAATATTTGACCGTCTCGTAATTGATCAGTGAATCGATGGCTTTGGTATTCGCTTTGGAATCCAGATCGTTCATCGTGCGTCGAAAATGCGTACGCCACTCCGTCACGAGCACCGTGTAGCCGATATAAACCACCAGCGCCACCAGCGTGATGACGGCGAACCAGACGTCGTAATGCAGCACCAGATAGCCTATCACCAGCGTGATTTCGACCAAGGTCGGCAGGATGCTGTATAGCGTGTACGACACCAGCGACGAAATGCCGCGCGTACCACGTTCGATGTCGCGCGTCATGCCGCCGGTCTGACGATTCAAGTGAAAGCGCAGGGACAGCGAATGCAAATGGCGAAACACCTTGAGCGCAATGACGCGCACCGCACTCTGCGTCACCTTGGCGAAGACGAATTCGCGCAGCTCGGTAAACAGCGTGGTACATAAACGCAATGCGCCATACGCCACCAGTATGCCGACCGGCAGGACCAGCAAAGCGTGCGGATTGTCGGGACCAATTGTCATGCGGTCGATCAGCTGCTTCAGGACCAACGGCACACCGACGTTCGCCAGCTTGGCAGCCACCAGGAAAGCCAGCGCCAGCAAGACGCGCCATTTGTACGCCCAGAGATAGGGGAATAAGGTCTTGAGCGTTGCCCAATCGTTGCGGGTGCCTTGATTGGAGGCAGGCTCGGGAGAGGAAACGGGATGGCGGCGCATGGAGAAAAAGAGAAAAGAATGGTTTATGCTTCGGCTTAATCGATTGTAGCCTAGTGCTCAAACACGTATTCAGCGTATCGGATGCGTGCCGCAACGCCGAACCAAACGCAACCTCACCGATCAAGGGAGCAACCATGACAAACCCACATCAAACCAGCCTGCCCGACGGAAAAGTGCCGCAATTGCGCGTCATGCCGATGCCCTCGGACGCGAACGTGCATGGTGATGTGTTCGGCGGCTGGATCATGGCGCAAGTCGATATTGCCGGCTCGCTGCCGGCGGTTCGCCGCGCCAATGGCCGCGTTGCCACCATTGCCGTGAATTCCTTCGTGTTCAAGCAGCCGGTATTCGTCGGCGACCTGTTGTCTTTCTATGCAGAGATCGTCAAGGTTGGGAACACGTCCATCACGGTCAATGTGGAGGTCTATGCAGAACGCAACCGCCTGCAGGTCGAAACAGTGAAAGTGACGGAAGCAACCCTGACTTATGTGGCGACGGGCGAAGATCGCAAGCCGCGCGCGCTGCCGGTGCTGGCAGAATAGGCGCGCCCGTCCTCAGAAAAAAACC
>DATLIB010000155.1:0-23772 GCA_035539595.1 Noviherbaspirillum sp. | reverse complement strand
CCATTTGCCCAGCCTCCGCAATTGCGACAGACCAAGTCAACGCGATGATACGGAAAATTCGGCACCAGATTGACGACTTCAATCAGTGCAACCGTTCCGACTTTGAGACGCTGCGCGTGGTTTCCATGTGCTGACGCCGCTGTCGCATCGCATCCTCTCGTCGAAAACTTTCAATGAGCATCCGCTCCCGTCTGCGCCACTTCCCGCTATGGGTGGCGGCGGTCTTCCTGTACGACGCCACCATCCTCGTAGCCGAGTTGATGCTGTCTGTCTATGCATTCGCGTTGCGCCCACGCCTGCGGCGGCAACAGATGGGAAAACTGCGAAGCATCGCACGGCTTTTTGGGACACGCGCGCACCAGCAATGCTACTGGTTCCATGCCGCCTCTCTGGGCGAGGTCAAGCTTGCTGAGGCGCTGGCGGAAAAAGTTCGACAGCAGGACGCGAGACTCGACGTCGTCATCACCACGGTCACCGAGTCCGGCTATAGCTACGCGGCGTCACGACCCCGGGCATTCGACACCGCGCTGTATTATCCGCCGGACCTGTCAATGCTATTACGACGCTTCATTTCCAACTTCCGTCCGCGCGTCCTGGTCATCATTGAAAGCGACTTCTGGCCGAACCAGATTCGGCAGACAGCATCCCAAGGTATCCCCATCCTGGTCGCAAACGGCCGACTGTCCGAGACGAGTGCCCGGCACTATGAACGCTTGGCGGGGCTTGGCCAGCGCTTGCTGTCGCGCCTGGACTTTGTCTACGCGCAGAACGACGAATTTGCCCAGCGCTTTATGCGCGCCGGCGTCGCAGCGCAGCGGATTGCGGTATGCGGCAACCTAAAATTTAGCAGCGGCGCAGTCGAGCTTCCATCGGAAAACCTCGCCGCAACGCGCCGAAAATGGCAGGTGTCGTCACAGGCTATTACCATCACCTTCGGCAGCGTCCATCTTGCGGAGATGCCCGAACTGGCAAACGCAATACGCTATGTTCACTCGGTATTCCACGGCATCGAATTCATCATCGTGCCCCGTCACCCCGAACTATTCCAGGATCTGCGTACATTCCGGCGGCAAGGACTGTTCGGATACGAACGCCTATCCCCAACCCAGTCGGGGACGAGCAGCCTAGTCCCGGTCTCCTTTGTTAGACAGACCGGCATACTCAAGGAACTGTATTCAGTGTCGGACATCGGTTTCGTCGGCGGCACTTTCTGCGAGGTAAACGGGCACAATTTGATCGAGCCAGGACTATGCGGCATCCCCGTTCTTTTCGGGCCGAACACCAAGGAACAGCAGGTGCTCAGGCAGGCGGTGCTTGCGCATGAGGCGGGACATCAGGTACTGAACGGGCTGCAACTCGGGAAGACGCTTCAGCGCTATCTTGAGGATGCAACGCTGTATACGCGCACCTGCGACAATGCCAAACGTATGGTGCAGGCGCTGGCGGGAGTCAGCGACAAACTGGTACACGACATACTGCAGCAGCGTCCTGTAGAGGTGGAGAATCTGGCCGGAAATTTTTAATCCGTCTCTCCAACCGTGTTCTTGCGTTACGTAACCGGTCTGATAAAGCGTCAGATCGCCTTCAGCTTAACCGGCAGATCCTCCACTTATCTTTTCTCCGATACTGTCTTAACGATCGGCGCCACGTCTCTGGCGATGTTGTGAATAATTCTTGGTCAAGCTAACGCGAAAAACTCTCATATTGCTTTCGCACAAGAGAGCGGCGAGAAATAAAACGAGGGAATCGTGTAGATTCATGCGGCCCAATAATGCGTTGAGGAGGAGTCCTTAACCTATTAAACGCGTTCGCTATAGCATTAAACACGTCCACCATAATGGTGCCCCCCGCTTGAAAAAATGGAATGCCACCCATAAAAGCCGGCAAAGAAGGCAAGAAATTGCGCATGATTCTCTCCGTTCTCAAATGACTTTTCATGAGTAGAACAGGAAAAGCTATGGTTCCATACTGTGCGCCAATTTCGAGATAACCCGCCGCAATGCAGGATGCTTCGTGTAATGCGCCGCCCTTTGATTTTCCGTCATCCACTGCCCCCGTAAAGCCAGCGTCTCATCTTGAGGAACAACGCAAGGGCTGGTGATCGCAATTTTTACATAAGGGCATGGGGAGTCGATGTCGAAGTAAACCTGCGGCACACAAGCCAGATAAAGAAAGAAAAGGCCGCATACGCTATGTTTGCGGCCTCTTCCTTATGCAATTTCTGCTGGTGCATCAACCTCAGGCCGACTGCCCTTTAGGCACCATATCCCCCTGCTTCTCTTCTTTCAGGAAAACCGGTGCCAGCATCGAGATCAGGAACAGCGACATGAAGCCGCTGATGAACAAGGCCAGTGCGACCAGTCCGCCAAGGTAGGCGATCGGCTTGAACTCGGAAAACAGCAAGGTCAAGAAACCCAGCGAGAATACCGCGACATTGAATGCGATCGACATGCCGGAATGGCGGATCGCATACAGCAGCGAATTGTCCAGCGTATCGCCCTCCTCCAATCTTGATTTAATGCGATGCAGGTAATGCACCGAGTAGTCGACGATACCGACCACGATGAAGGAAATCAGCGCAGTGCCGATGTTCAGTTCGATGCCGAACAGGGCCATCACGCCGTAGTAGGCAACCATGGTCGCTGCCAGCGGCAGCGCCGCAAGAATACCTTCGCGGAAAGAACGCAGCCATACGACCAACACGACGCAAACCGCTGAAAATGCGAGGATGAAACTGGTCAGTTGGCCCTTGATGATTTCATCCAGAACGCCGGACCAGATGACCGGAGTACCGGCAGCGGTCACCTTGATGTGCGCAGGCTTATTAACCTCCAGCCATTGATTCAAACTCGCCAGCAACTCCTTGTACTCGCTCGCTCGAGTAGTGTTCATGGTAAACAGCAGCGCGCCTTTTGAGAAATCCCGGGTGAGAACATAGTTCAATTCTCCGCCACCGCTGTTTTCATATAGCAGCACCAGTTGCGAATTCAAGTCGTTGCCGGACACCTTTTCCACAACTTGCTTGCCGCTGACCGGGTCCGTTGCGCGGATGTTTTCGATTTCACGAGGCAGGCGGTTGTACTCCGGCTGCATATCATTCATCGCCAGGTGCATGCGCTTCACATAGGTGGCCAGCGAGTAGGTGAACGTGACCTTGGGCTGCGAACGCAGGAACTGGTCAAGCTTGTCGATAAAGACGAGCGTTTCCGTATTCAGCATCACCTCGGCGCTGCCGGTTTCAATCTGAAGCCAGCCGGGACTGGTGCCTGCGATATGGCTGTTGACGAATTCGTCCGCCTTGCGATATTCATTGTCCGCCATGAAGTACTCGGAGCCCGCATCTTCTACCACGATGCGCAGCGCCAATCCTCCCGCGCCTACCATGCACACGGCGAATATCAGCAACACCGGCTTGCGGTTGCGGATGAACCGAGCAAAAACGGCCTCCAGCAAGCGCCCCAACCATTCGCCTTGTTGTTTTGCGCCGCCCTTTACCACGACAGCCTTGCCGCCCATGAGGTTCAACCATGCGGGAATCAGCAGCAAGGAAATGATTTGTGCGCTGATAAGTCCCACTGCCATGAACAAACCGAAAGATTGAATGTTGGAGATGTTGGTCGACGTCGAAAACAGAAAACCTGCGACCGTCGTCACTGTGGTCAGCACGATCGGGGAGAACATTGCACGCAGCGAGCGCTTGACCGATTCCTTGGTCGAAATGCCGGTGCCTTTCTGCGTGTAGTACTCGTTCATCATGTGAATTGCATCGGCACCGCAGATGGTGATCAGGAAGACCGGCAACGTACTCGTGACCAGATCCAGCGGCACACGCAGCAGACTCATCATGCCCAGCGTCCAGATGGTGCACATCACCACATTCAGCATGGGCAGGATGAAGCCCAGCGGCTTGCGGAAAAAGGCAATCAGGATCGCACCAACAACCGCAATCACCAGGGGCAGCAAGGTGCCCAGGTCAAGGTCCATCAGCTTCTTTTGTTCTGCAAAAAAAATCGGCACGCCGGCAATATGGATCTGATCGCGGAATTCAGGATGCTTTTTACGATAGTCGTCCACCAAGCCGCGTATCGTCTCGTAAGCGCGCAACTGACCTTCCGCGTCATCCTGCTTGATGAACAGTTCGACTGTTATTTGCGTGACTGTTCCATCCTTCGACACCACGCTGTTCAGCATCATTTCGTTGCCCATCACTTCGGCACGAATCTGTTCCGGCGGCGTGATTTTGTCGCGCAAGCTCTTCGTGACATGCAGCGTGCCGTCGCGCGTCAGAATATTGTCGGTCGCCGCCAGTCCGGCCATGTCCTTGACCGGGTTCAAGCGGCGCGGAAAATAGGACAGAAATGCCTGTTCCGCTTGCGCCAATCCAAGCGGCTTTGCGATCTCTTGCAAGCGGTCGGCGACGAAATAATCGTTTTGCTCCAGGCCGCCCTCCAGCACCTTGTCGATTGCAGTCTTGAACTCGGAACTTTTTGCTCCGTATCGCTTGCCGATCTCTTGCAGATAGGCGGCATCGTCGGCATTGGCCAGCATCAAGCGACGGAAAGACTGCGTCAACTCAAGAACCGCATCGAGCGTGTCGCGATTGAAAACGCCGTTCTCGTTATGAAAGGCGATCATTGCAGCGTCAAATGTCCCGCCAAACTCCTTTTGCATATTCAGGATGGTCTTGCGCGCGGGATGCGACTCCGGCAGCAAATACGGATTGCTGTCGTTCGTCAAATGCCTCAGCTGTAATACAAAAAAAACAGTAAGCAGCAGCAGCGCCGCCAAAATTGCCTTCGACCATCGGTCAACGAAGCGCAGGTAGGTTTCCACTATTCACTCCCGTTTTCATGATGTTTTGCTGGAACAGCGAATCGCCAAGGCCGACGTCGTAACGCACATTGCTAAAGATCAATGCCGACGAGCGTTGATTGAGAAGATCGATCATTTCGCTGTGAGTCACAGTCCAGATGTTCTGGATTTTTTCCAGCTTTTTGACGATGAATTCCTTGAACTGTATGCCGCGTGCATCGTAGTAAGTCTGTTTGAGCACGACGAAGGTGTCCTTGTCCACCCATACACGAACCTTATGATAGCCAGTCCGGTTGATCACGCTGTCCGATACCGGCAGCCGTTCGATTACATAGCAATCCTTGCCCGTCACTTTTTCTTCGCCGACCAGCTTTTGCGTGTAATCGGTCACCCGCAGCTTGTCCAGATCGATATAGGAAAACTGGCTTCCCATGAAGGAGCCGCGTTTGTCGGTTGCTGAAATGCGGCGCACCTGACGGAACGCCGGCAGGTACATCCATTGATCGTCGTTCTTGGCGGCGGCTTCATCGTAATTCACGCTTTGCAACGCGACGCCTTTGACATCGGCGGGCGCAGTGAAGTACAGCGTCATTTTGTCGTCATTGCCGTAATCCCGCTCCAGGAACAACAATTCCCGTGTACGCACACTGCCATTGCTTTCGGACAGGATCATTTTTAGATCAGCATAGATATCGGCGCCGTCGGGTCGGTTGCGGACTTTATCCAGTATCTGGTCCGCAGTGAGCGAAGCCGCATTGGCTACCGAGGTGAAAAACAGCAGGAGGCCCAAGCCTAGTAATCTTCTGCATCGCATAAATGCTTCCTTCTTTTACGGGTTAAATGTATAAATCGCCGCCGAAAATAGGCGAGGTGCCGGCCATGGCGATTCAAATGACTAATCTAGAACCGGTATTTCAGCTCCAGCCACAACCGGTCCTTGTCGCGGAACTGTCCAAACAGGCCGAGCCGGCGTCCACTAAAAAAGTCAGTCCCCACCGTGTACGCCCAATGATCATCCGGTTTCCAGGTTGTCCTCAATTGCAGCCAGCTGCCGTCGCCATGTTGGGAGAAAGTACTCAAGGCGATACGCGACTCCAGGCGCCCTCCCAGCGAACTGCCGGTAGCGGAAAGCGTGTAGACCGGCGTGTGCTTCTGGACCAGATAATTGCTGTTCCAGCGCGAGATGTAACGATCGCTTGCCTGGGCCGACAATAGCCAGTCGCGCCAGGTATAGTCCAAGCCAAGCAAGGCGGTCAGCGTCGGGCTTTCCGTCAGGCCGTCGCTGCTGCCCGCATTGACCATGTAGGTGAAATTGGGTACGTAGGCGGCTTCCGCGCGCAGCACCATGCCGTTGCTGAACGAGCGGGCAACCGACGCCCCGCTCATGAACTGGCGCCGGTATTCCGCCTGCAATGCCGGAAATGGATTGCCTTGGGCGTCAAATTGCAGCGATTGGCGGAACACAGGATTGTCATCCCGCGTGTGAAACAGGAACAGGCTCAAGTCCAGTCCTTCGTAACTGCGCGACAACTGCATGCCGAGCTCACCATTCCGAATACTGTGCGACGGTCGCTTTTCCGGGAGCAGTGTGACACTTTGCAGCACCTGCGGATCAAGCAGCGGGATAGCGTATTCGCTGCCGGAACGCGCGAACTCCGTAGGTTCGAAACGAGGTAGATACAGCAACTCGACATTCCAGTCGCCGATGTTGCGGTTACCGCGCAACATCCACACCGGTTTGCGATAGTCATTCAAATCCGGTAGTACAAAATCGCGGAAATCAACGGGATTGACCTGGTCGAGCACACGCAAATTGTCGGCCTTGCCCCATACCACTTGTTGCAAGCCGAACGAGAGGTTCCACGCATCGACATTGGTAACCATATACAGCTCGCGCCAATCCGCGCTGTAGCGATACGCATCGCGCGCCTCTGGGCTATATGCTGGACTACGGTAAGCATCATTCCAGCGTATGCGCCCTTCCGCACGCAGGCCGAAGTCCTGTTGATCATGAGCAAACTTTACATGTGCACGCATTCCACGTTCCGTCGTGCGCGGAGCGGTTGCATGCAAGTGGCCTGCATAGGTCAGTGCGATATCGGCATCGAACTGTGCGGCTGCCACCTGACTGCAGATCATCAGCAAACCTGCCGCCAGGCCTACATGCCGCATGTATATCCTCCGTCAATCACATAGCTTTGCGCAGTGATGCCCGCAGCTTCGTCTGAAGCAAGAAATGCAATCAGGGCAGCCACTTCTTCGCTTTCCAGCAGACGGCGCAACGGCACTTGCTTGCGCGCGTTGCGCAACAATTGCTGAAAATCGGCGCCGCTTTTCTCTGCCTGCACTTCCAGCCCGTGGCGCAGCATGGGCGTGTCGACCCAACCGGGCAGCACTGCATTGACCGTAATTTTTCGCATCGCCAAGTCGAGCGCCAGGCTTTTTGTGAAGCCGAGCAGCGCATGCTTCGACGTACAGTAAGCGGTATTGCGAACATAACCTGCGCGGCCCAGTACGGACGAAACGTTGATGATGCGTCCACCGTCAGGCATGACATTGAGCGCTTCCAGCGTCACGTAATAGGTGCCGTGCAGGTTGACATTCAAGACGCGGTGCCAGATGTCGTCCTGCTCCGGTTCATTTTCATCGGCAATGCCTGCGTTATTGAGCAGCACGTCGATCTTGCCGAGTTCCGCGATAGCTGGTTGCAGCGAAGCCTGCAAGCCCTTGCGGTCGGATATATCAGCCACGCAACGAATGATGCGGGGCGATGCTTCGCCTTGTCTTAATTCGTCGATCAAGCTGTCAAGCGCGTCCGCAGCCACGTCCAGCAGGATGAGCGACTGGATGCCGCGCTGGCGCAACAGGCGCGCGGTGGCAGCGCCGATGCCTTGGCTGGCGCCGGTAATCAGCGCGTTTTTTTCTTGGAAGGGCATCGTCACGCTCACGCCATTTTCAAGCCGCCGTCGAGGTGCAATACCTCGCCGGTCAGATAACGGTTACCTGGTCCTGCAAGGAACAGCACTGCCTCGGCGACTTCACGCGGTTCGGCATAGCGCTTGAGCAACAGTCGAGACATGATCTCATCTTCACCATGCTGGCGAATCTGGGCAGACATATCGGTAACGATGACGCCGGGAGCAACCGCATTGACCAGCACGTTGCGTGGCGCCAGTTCCACCGCCATCGCACGGGTAAACGCCTCGACACCCCCCTTGGCCGCGGCATAATTCGACTGGCCGCGCCCTGGCTTGCTGGCTGCCGACGAGGAAATATTGACGATGCGACCGCGCCGCTGGCGCATCATCTGCATTGCAACCGCCTTGGTTGGATAGATCACGCCGAGCAGATTGGTGCGAATCACCGCTTCGATATCTTCCGGCTCCATGCTCATCAATAGGTTGTCGCGGGTAATGCCGGCATTGTTGACCAGGATATCGATGCGGTCGAACTCCGCTATAACGCGCTCCACCAGCTGGCCGGCTTGCTGCGCGTCGGCGACATCGGCTTGCAACACGATCGCCTTGCGCCCAAGTTGCTTGACCGCAGCCGCAACCTCATGGGCAGCCGCTTCGTCGCTGCGGTAATTGATGGCGATATCGCACCCCTGTTCGGCCAGGAGTATCGCGATTTCCCTGCCGATGCCGCGGCTGGCGCCGGTGACAAGTGCTACTTGATCTTTCAGTGTCATGATGGATGATTCCTATAGGGAGTTGCCGGCCTTGTATTCGGCAAGAGTAAATCCGTGCGCACGCGCCAATGCAGCAATTTCCCGTACCTGCTGCTTGGAGATGGGGCCGTAGGAGTAATGCCGGTTGAATCCGGCCAGACCGAGGATGACCGTTTCAGCCATGCAGGCAAACAGTTGGCCCGCGCCGAGGAATGCGCGTGCTCCCGGATGTAGGCTTTCCCCATTCGGGGTGGCGACAATGCCGCCTTGCTGGTACACCAAGTCCGGTCGATTGGCCGCGACCTCCGGCGCCACATTGTGTGGCACCGCGATATCGCACACGATCGCCCGCTCGCGAAAGTCGTCTGCAAACAGGAAGGGTTCTGGACTATTTGCAGCGCACAGCACAATATGACCTTGACGAATCAGCGCATGGTCGGTCGATATCGTCAAGTAGGGGTCGCTGCCGTAGCGCTCGCGCAGGTATTGGGCAATTGCTCGGCCGCAGTCGCGGCGCGGGGCGTTGCCGGACTCCAGCCAGTCGAGAATCAACGCTTCGCTGGACAATTTTTGCGCAAGCACGCCAAGCCGCTCGCGCGGCAGTGTAGAGATTTCCTGCCAGGCATCATCGTAGATGCTGTACGCGGTTTTGTTCAGGCGCGTCAGGGAACCGTCGCGCTCACTACCCAGCAAAATGATGTTGGTGGTCTTTTCGCTAAGCAGCGACGCATAGGTGGATGCGATGTTTCCTGCGGCGCCTACCACCACCACCGTCGATTCCTGCATATCGAGCTTGGTTTCGAGGGCGGCTTTTTCAATCGCTTCCAATGCCATCGCCACCGTCAGTGCATTACCCGAAGTAAACGCCATGTCGGGCACCCGCAGCGAAGTGCAGTTGTTGGTCACGATCGAGGTGTACATCCCCAATCCCGCCACCTCACAACCATCCTTGACCGCCGCCTTGATACGGTCCTCGACGTCGTCGCGAATGCGGTCGAGATTTCCATCCACCAGGTACTGCCCCATCTGCTCCGACGCCACGCACAAGGGATACAGAATGAAATCGACTTCGCTGCCCAACGGCGAACGAATGCGTACAGCCGGGTACGGCGCAGTCTTCTTGTTGGGTTCCATTTTCAGCACGAACTCGCGCAATTCTTCGGCATTGAGATCGGCCAGCGCAGGATCGACGTCCCACAACAATTGCGGCGTGATCAGATGATTGACGAACGCCACCTTGCGTACCGGCCGCGTCGGCGCGAATTTGTTTGCTGCAGCCGGTTGCGGGGGGACCACATGGCGGAAGTCAAGCACCTCGGAACGCGGTTTTTTGCGGGTGGAATTACTCAATGGATAGACCAGATGCAGTGAATCCTGAAGGCGAATGATTTCACACATGCGGCTGAAAGCGGCTTCGATACGGGCAATCTCTGCATCGCTCAAGTACATCGACGGTTCCAGGCGCAACACGTTCGGCGCACTGCCGGGCGGCGCTACACGAATACGCTCTTCGCGCAGCAGATAGCCGGCCATGAGATAACCGAACGAATCGTTGTAGGCACTACCGCGGAAGACGATAGAGCTGGCATTGTTCTGTTCATGGAATTCGACACCGATGAACAAACCTTTACCGCGCACTTCGCGAACAACGTCGGGATAGGCGTGTTGCACACGCTCCAGCGCGGCAAACAGGCGTTCGCTACGCTCTTGCACCTGACGATAGGCCTTGCCGTCTTCCGCCTCCAGCAGTTCCAGCACCTGCAGCGCCACGCCGGAAGAAAAATCGTCTTCGGCAAAGGTGGAGCTGTGAATCAGGCTGAATTCCTTGCGTACCCGGCTCTTGCGGATCAGGGTCGCGGAAATCTTTGCGATACCGCCACCCAACGATTTGGACAACGTGTAGTAATCGCCCTTGAGCGGAATCTGCGTACTAGCAAGAAAACTGCCGGCACGCCCCATGCCACTCTGGATTTCATCAATGATCAACGGGCATTCGAGTTCATTGCAGGTCTTGCGAATCAGTTGCGCGAATTCCGGAGCGAGGCAATGCACGCCCCCCTCTCCCTGAATCGGCTCCACCAGGAATGCAGCGAAGATCGGTACTTCGCGCTCCACGATACGCACCATGCCTGCTTCGATATCGAGGTCGTACAGCACCAGCCGCTCTTCTGCGACGATGCGCTCCAGTTGCTTCGGATCGTTCGGCGATACAAAACGGGTTTTCAGTCCGAAGTACTGGAACGGCCGGCGGAAGTTCTTGTTGTAGGTCAGTTGCACGCTGCCCATCAACTTGCCGTGAAAGGATTTTTCCAATACCAGGAATACCGGGCGCTGCACCAGTTGTTCCGTGTTGTGGTTGACCAGGCCGACAATCAATTCCTCGAAATTGCGCACATCAAATACCTGTTCGCGTATCGGCGAATGGTTATAGATATTTTCCGGAATTTTCGCGCCGCCGTTGCGGATTGCCCGCTGTACCCGCTCGATATTGAGCGTAATGTCTTCCAGCAGCTCTTCCAGCTTGAGCACCCGTTCCAGCTCGGCATGCTTGATTGCCACTTCCACTGCTTCCGCCCCGCTGTTGGCGAAAGTAACGTTGAAGTTTTCATCGGTACCAAGCTCTCGCTGGAAAATCTGGTTGAGCCGGTGCGCGAGTTCGCCAGCGCGCTCGCGCAGCGAAAATTGCGCATGCACCGGCACTTGGCGATCAAGCATCTGTTGTGCAGCTGCAGTGATACGAGGATGGTTGTGCCCCAGGATCAATGCGCCATACCCGCCCATCAAGTCCAGCACCGGCACTTCATTACCCTCGCCGTCACGATAATACAGCGTGTCGCCAGCTGCCCGCGTATAGGCGACGTTGAGTCCTAGCGTGCCCAGAAGATCGGACAGATGGCTTTTTACATATTGTTGGTAGTAAGACATAAGGACTTTGCCCCAAATCAGGCGTTAGAAAAAATGACGGCCGAATGGCTTCCGCTGAAGCCCGCATTCAGGGACAGTACATGGCGAGAAGGATGCTCCAGCGGCGCTTCACGTACCAGCTGCAGATGATTGTCCAGCGGCTGCTGCAGATGCGCGATTGCCGGTATCCGTCCGTGCTGCAACATGCCGATAGCCGTCAGCCATTGGACCGGACAAGCTGGCAGATGGCCGGTAATCGGTGTTGCGCATGTAATCGGCAGCGCGGTGCGGCCTGCCTGCAAATCCGTCAACAGCGCCGCTTCGCGCTGATCATGCAGATAGGCGCCATTGCCGCTGGCCACAACGGCATCGATATCGGCGATATCCAGGCTCGCTTGTCCCAACGCCTGCCGGGCACAACGCCGGTATGCATCGGTCCGGCGCGACTTGCCAGGCACCTCGATCAAGTTACCGATTCCCGCGATTGCAGCAAGCTGGACCGCCTGCCGTTTCTGTGCATGCGCTGCCGTTTCGAGAACCAACGCAATTGCACCTTCACCGACGATCGTGCCGTCGCCCCGCAAATCGAATGGGCGCAGCGACGCTGCACCGTCCCGGCAGGCACTGAGATATTCCAACTGGTGCAGTTCTGCCAGCGTCAGCGCTTCGTTATAGCTGCCCGAGCAAATCAGCAGGGCTACATCGCTGTAACCATGGCGTAGACTGAACATCGTGCTCTGCAACGCGGCATTGACCGCGCTGTCATCCTGTACGTAGGCTCCGCAGTCGCCGCGCATCACGAAAGCAAGGCTGGCAATTGCAAGGGCGTTGTTGGCCAAGCATTTGATCGACACGAACGGATCGACGACGCCGCGCAGGTGCATGAATTCATTGGTCAGCGTCGCCACATCGAGCGATTGCTTTTCCTGCGCAGCTGCTATCCCGCGCGCGAACGACGGCACCGACGGAAACATATAGTCGCCTTGCGCAGTGAACAGTCCGCGCCGGTCTTCCGGAACCTGCGACAAATCCAGGCCGGCATGAGCCATCGCATCAGCCGCTGCCTTGACGCCCCATTGCGCGCTCGGAGCGGCATAACGCCGCAACTTGAACGGGACAGCGGCAGTGGCCGCAGCTGCATGCTCCGGTCTGACATGGCCAAAATAGCCGACCGTATCTGAAAAAGTATGGACGTCGTCATACGGCACCAAGGCGCTGTCGCCTGAAATCAGGCGCGCCCAGAAGCTATCCAAGCTGGAACACCCCGGTAATACACAGCCAACACCGGTAACAACGATGGTTTGTTCGGATGATGTATTCATGCCTGCGACTCCTGCGGCATCTCTTGGTAGCGACGCAATGCCAAGCATGCATTGAGGCCGCCAAAACCGAATGAATTAGTAAGGGCAGTCTGAAGCGGCAAGCTACGAGACTGATGTGGTACGTAGTCCAGATCGCATTCCGGATCCGGATTGTGCAGGTTCAGTGTCGGTGGCACCTGTCCGAACTTCAATGCGAGCGCAGTGGCAATGAATTCCGGAGCACCGGCTGCTGCAATGAAATGGCCGATCTGCGACTTGTTGGCATTGACCACCAGCTTGCGATAATGCTGGTCCTGCGCAAACACACTCTTGATCGCCTTCGTTTCAGCCGTATCGTTAAGAAAGGTAGACGTACCATGCGCGTTGATATAGCCAATCGCCTGTGGAGCCAATTCCGCATCGGTGAGCGCCTTTTGCATCGCCAGCGCAGCACCGGCGCCCTCGGGATGCGGTGCCGTAATGCGATAGGCATCGAGCGAGCTGCCAAAGCCGCATACCTCGGCATATATCCGCGCGCCACGGCGCTTGGCGTGTTGTTCGCTTTCAAGCACCACCATGCCGGCGCCTTCGGCCGCCACGAAGCCGCTGCGATCAATATCGAAAGGCCGGCATAACTGATCGCCATGGTTCTCCGACGTAGATGGCGCGCCAAGCAGGTTCAATCCAACCATGGTCAGCAGATTGAGAACAGAGTCTGCGCCACCAGCCACCATGCAATCGATCTCTCCACGCCGAATCATGCGGAAGCTGGTGCCAATGGCATGCGCGGCGCCGGCACATGCCGTACTGAAATTCATCACCGGGCCGCGGCAGTCATGTTCGAGTGCAATTAAAGCAGACAAATGATCATTTCCATGACGCAGCGCAGAATGCAACTTGTCACGCCGCGCATACAAGCGTTCCCAAGCCGGGCCGTCATCGCCTAATGCCAGCATCATGTCGGCGGTGCATCGCTCAGGCACACCCGAACCGACCGCTACGCCCGCCTGAGTACGGTGAATATCGAGGCCGGCGTCGATAACGGCTTGGTGCGCGGCGATCAAGCCAAACCGGCTGCGTCGCTCCATTGGCTGGCGCAACGCAGAGACAGCGGAAAACTCCTGCTCGAAAGTATCGATATCTATTGGTGCCGCATATTGCACAGGAAAATTATCGGCTTCCATCGGTTGCCAACGCCGAATCGTCGACTTACCAGCAAGCAACGATGTCCAAAATGCTTCCCAACCGCAGCCTAATCCACTGACGACACCAAGACCGGTGACCACGACACGTTGTTTCATGCAAGCTCCGCAGAAAGAATGACGACGACATACTGGCCTTCCGGCCCTCGAGTGCAAATAAGGGCATGTCTAATAGGCTGTAGTTCTTCCGTCAGCAATCCATCCGCGCCCCTGATGCACAGGCGCTTGCCGTGATGCATACCATGCTCTGCCAGCAGCAGATTAACGATGGGCTCCGCCGGACCAAGTACGCCGCATGCTTGGCGACAGCCGCCCAATGGTATGTCTGCTGCGCCATACAGCGCCCGCAATGCGGCAAGCTCACCTGCGGATTCAGCATCTGCGAGCATCCAGTCCAGATCGGCAGCATCAATGCTTGCCATTGATAAAGCCTGCCTCAGGATGTGGGCATAGGCGTCCGGCATGAAGTCGTCGCTGATGAAGCCGCGTGCATAGCCGCTTACCCAGATGCGATGCGTACCCTTGGCTTCGGTATTGAGCACGACGAATGCCGCTCCCTCCCCCGGGATACGCGTTGGATCTTTCGTCCATCCGAGATGCTCATACTGAAGCAACAACAAAGGATTGATTTTTTGACTGACGCCGCCGACCAGCGCAGCATCATTCTCGCTTTCATGCAGGGACAACGCCGCCTCGATCACCGCATGCAAACCAGCATCAGAAAATGGAGAATAGGCCCCCATGGCACCAGTCATGCCGAACGTGCCCGCGATATGCGCACATGCGCTGCTGTTGAGCTGGGTAAGAGCAAAAAACGGCGGCGTTTCACGCAGACACGCCTCGGCTATGCCGACACGTCCGCCATTTTCGTGCAACATCTGGAGCGAAGACCATGTAGGCGCCGGATCTTCGACTGTCGGCAGACCCATGTATAGCCCGACCCTGCTTTTATCGTAATCTCCCAGCACGGCAGAATCACGCAGCGCGAGCGTGGCACCATAGAGAGCCACGGCTGACTGCTTCTCCATCGTGCGCAATAGTTTGCGATCGACATTCAGTGTCTTGAAGGATGGCTCTTCGACCGTGAAGACTTGCGGCCACGGCCAGCTATCAAATGCCGGACATGGAAGTTCCGATAATGCGCGTTGACCGGACACCAAATGCTGCCAGATTGTTTCGATATGGATGCCGGCGGAACAATAGGTTGCCCCGCCGTCGAGATAGGCTTTACGCTTCATTGGGAAATGGGTGTGCTAGGTTCTACTAAAGACGAGTGAACAGTTCTCACCGCCAAAGCCGAAAGAGTTCGAGACAATGTGCTTGATGGCTGCCGGGCGGGCTTCTCGCACCACATCGAGTCCGCTTGTTACCTCATCAGCTTCAGTAAAATTCAGGGTAGGCAGCAATATCTGGGTTTGCAGAGACATCACGGACAACACGGCTTCAATTGCACCGCTAGCCGCCAGCGAATGTCCCAATGCCGATTTGTTCGATGTGACCGGGATCGTTGCCGCGCGCTCGCCAAATACCAATTTTATTCCGGCACTTTCGCAACCGTCGTTCTGCTGGGTAGACGTGCCGTGGGCATTGATATGGTCGACTACGTCCGTTGCCAACCCGGCGTCGTCGAGTGCGGCAAGCATGCAGCGCGCATACTGCGATCCGTCCGACGGGCTCGCGGTAATACGCCACGCCTCTGCCTGCTTGGAAAAACCGCTCAGTTTCGCCAGGATAGTCGCACCGCGCCGCTGCGCATGTTCCAGCGATTCCAGTACCAGGAAGGCACTCCCCTCGCCCATCACGAAGCCGCTGCGGTCCTTGTCGAACGGACGGCTGATGGTTTCCGGCCGGTCGCTGGCGACTTGCGACAGTGCGCCAAGTGCGGAGAAACCAATCAGGGGCATATAGTTGCACATGGCCTCCGTCGCACCGACGAGAGCAACATCCAGCTCGCCGTGCAGAATGTGACGGTAGCCGGTACCAATCGCAATACCGCCGGCGGCACAGGCATCGCCCGGCGTCATCACCACGCCGTCAAAGCCGTAAAACTCAGCCAGTGCCAGCGCAGCCACATCCTGCCGCTTGTGGAAATGCGAGGACGAATCGTGTCGTTCGCTATGCAGGTAGCCATCGAGGTCGACACGGTCGGCTGCGGCATTGTAATGCCGGCCCAATGCCAGCAACTGCTGCTCGGTCAGCGTGTACTTGTTCGACGCGACAAACAAGCCTTTGCGCGTGACCTCGCCAATATTGACACCACTGTCGGCTAACGCCTGTTCGGCAGCATATGCGGCCAGCTGTGCCTGCGGGCCAAGCGTATAGGCAAACCGATCCGCCTGCTGCGCCTTCAATTGCAGCCACACCTGCTCATCAACATATGCACATGCCGGGTTGGGGAGTCCATATGCGGCATACTGAGGATGGTTGCGGACCGAGGATCGCTTGTTTTTCAAGCGCTCGAACAGCTCTTGTGACGACATTGCCTGGCTGCAGATGACACCTATGCCGGTAACGACGACCTCGTTGCGCATTTCAAATTACTCGGCTTTAAGGGATTTTTCTTCGAGATACTGCGCAGTGCTCATTGCCTGGGCTTCATCGCCATGCCTAGGCCTCAATGCCGCGCTGCAAGAGCCGCATACCGCTTTACCCGCAGCCGACAAGGTCGCTTCCTGATGGCCGCATTCCGGGCAGGAAATCGGCAAGTAGTTGAACAACGCGTGGCACAGATTCGCCACATTCTTCACGGTTGTGACATTGAAGATGTCGTGCACGGTCATGCCTGTGTTGAGCTGGGCATATTGCGACAGGCTGTCTTTAAGCAATGCGACGCCTTCCGCTGTCAGACCTTGTTTGTTGTGAAATAAATCAAGCTGTCCGGAGATCTTACCCGCTTGCTCTAAGACACTTTTCTTGGGCAACGACAAGTTGAGCCGCTTTTCCAACGTCGCATTCAACTCGACGAAATCCAGCGAATCCGCACCAAGATCATCAGCGATTGCGCTATTTTCATCAATTTCATTAGTCGTCAAACCAAGTACGCTTGCTAATACGCCAGAGACAATATCGAGAATTTCAGAATGTGTGAAAGGATTGTTCATTTTTATTTCTTTAAGTAGAGCAAGAAAAAAATTGCGCTCTTGGCGCAAAAACGTGACCTTGAATACATCTTCAGAGGCAGACTCAAGAAAAAAATAGACAAAAATTAACTTAACAGGAAGTTAAGGGGCGACATTATATATAACATTGCAAAGATATCTAGCCAATAAGCCAACATTACCGCAGCACAATACTACTGATTTATTACCTAATAATGACTGAATCTTTTTGCAAACCAATATTTCAACAAAACCGGAAACAAGGCCAAAAAGCAAACGGTTCACAGCCCACCCTGCACTTGGGCCAAAGCCGAATTATTCGCTGAGCGCAAAGGTGAGATCGTTTCTGTCGAAAAGTATTTGGATGGATGGCTGGAGCGTCAACGCGCACACCTTAAAGCATCGACATACGAAGGCTATCGCAAGACAGTGAACAATCATCTGTCGCCTGCGTTCGAAAAGCTGCGTTTGTGCGATCTCAAACGCACGCATATCAAGGGCTGGAGTGCAAAGCAGAAGACGTCGAGCAAATCGATTCGGAATCGCTTGTCAATTCTTCAGGCCGCACTCACCGAGACAATGCAAGATGAATTGATCGAGACGAATCCATATTTGGCTGGCAATGGAAGATGAAAGAAGCCGTGGTCGACGAGGATGACGCCGATCCGTTCATTACAGAAGAACAGAATGCCATCCTCGATAAGCTGAGCGGCCAGAAACGCAACCTATTTCAGTTCGCCTTCTGGACCGGCTTGCGAACATCGGAACTAATAGCATTGCAATGGGGAGATATTGACTGGCATCGCAGCACGGCAGAAGTGCGCCGCGCACTTACTCCAGCAGCCATTGCCAATAAAAGCGAAGGTGAAACACCGAAAACAAAATCTGGTCGGCGCCACGTGAAGCTACTATCCCCGTTTGGGGGGCACAAGGACTGGACGATGATTGCCCGTGTCTATAGGAAGTGGATTAAGGATGCGCAGCCGGAAGCGGGCAACAAGGCTGTGGCCATGTTCGCTTCGGCAGGAAAAATTCTAAGTGCGGCGTAGTTACATTCTCTCCTCACGAATCAGACAGGAGAAAAGAAAAAGCCCGCATTGCGAACTGCAACGTGGGCTTAAAGTATTTCCCTAGGAGATGGCTTCAGTATCTGCCTGAATGCCCATCTTTGGGTGATTTGGTGAGACTCGTTGAGGAAATTCGAACTGGGGTTGGAGTGCACTGGGAAGAGGGTGTAAAAAACCGGCTCAGGCCGGCACTGGAGTCAAGCCGGCATCGTATCAAACTTACAAAAAGGCAATTTAACGAAACCCCAGTAACAGCCCCCCATGCTCATGGGGCCTTATTCTTACGGGGATTTTGTGGACGGGTAGAGAGAGGCGGTAATAAGCTATGCGAGCCAGCCGAAGCCTTTTGCCATCAGGCCGGCAAGGCCAAGGGCAACAGCAATAATCGCTCCGAACAGGATACGGAAGTCAGTTTTGAGGTCTTGGCGCAGCTCACGAACATCGACCTTCAGCTCTGCAATGTCACGCTGAATGTATTCGGTGGTTGATTCTAATTTTGCTACGCGAGCTTCCATATTCCCATCTTCTGGCGGCCCTCCAGTCGGAGGCGTTTCATCACCAGAATAGGGGGCGCGTGTGCGTATGTCAATTGGAGTTAGTGCCACGATTCGCTCCAATTGATTGATTGAACTCAGACTGCGGGATGTCTTGCAATTCCATGTAGTTGCAAACAGGACAATGAAAAACTCGAACTGCCATGCCGTAGCCTGGATTGACCATGCCAGTTTGCGAGACTTCAATAAGAGCAAACATGCTTGTTTGTCGTCCCATTGCAAGTTTCATTTTTCCGTGTCCATGGCGGCATTCTGGATCGTAGACGTTAATTAACCCCATTGGTAACCTTGTCATTCATCAATTTATGCCTGCTGGTAGCGATTCTATTTTGATTCCTCCGCCACCACTCCCGCAGCGGCGTAGGGCTACGCAACCGGGATGCATTCAATGCAATGCCGCTTAGTTTTCTGCGCTGTCACTGAAACAGCTCTTATTTCAACGTCGTCCAAGTAGACGTATGTGGTGGAGCTTCCTGGCAATCATCAGAATGGTGAATATCGTTATAACAACTCGCCTCATTTTCGTCTCCTCTGCGGAGTCGCACGGAAGGGGGACTCCGACAAATTTGCAAAGGAACGATTACACCATAAGCCACCGTAACGGGCATCCCATAGATGTGGGGCACAACGGAGAAAAATGCTAGCAAAAAAGCTGTCATTCCAATGCCCACATCACCCCATTTAGGCCCATTGGAAGCACAAACAAAAACGCGCAAGCCTTTTAAATCAAAGACTTACGCGTTCCGCATTGGAGGGGGGCAGTCTGTTGCGGACTCGTCTCTGCTCTCTTTTCCCTGTAACAGGGAAAAATACAGGGAATTCATCGTTTTTTCCTGATCTGATTCGTTGGCGATACTCCCTCAAACCCGCACCAGTTCTCGCTTTCTAATGCATACGATTGCATTAACCAAATGACGGAACAGGAATAAGTGTTAGGGAACAAGGAGTAAACCGTCGATGAGCAAGGAATTATCATTCACGTCCACAACTTGAACCCTGCATGATTCATTCAAGGCATATCGTAAAGAGCATGGCGTATCCTTGCCCATGTTGGCAGAACCCAGAGAATCTGCCTTCGTGCCGGTTGCCCCCTCCCTGCAACCGGGTCTACCCTGCCATAGCCATAGCTTCATCCAAGCTGTCTAATAGGATCGATATCGCTCTCAGGCGAGCCGATCCTGTCACCCTGTTCTCGCGGCTGGAAGGATTGTGGGGATTGCCATGTTCCGCTTCGACGTCAAACTGAAGGCCTGGTTGCACCGCAACCAGGCCGATCCGCAAGAGTATTAATGGGTTGGCCGCTGGTCACACAATCGATACAACCCGATCCACTGACCAGCATCGAACTCATGTACATCATTTGCAACGAGTAAACGCCCTACTACACCTTTTCGAGCGTAGCCCACTCAACCGTTACCCCAGGGCCGAATGCCATCGTAATCAATCGGTCTTCTTTAATAGAATCCAACCTTCTTGCAAGAACAAACATCATGGCGGCAGAGCCCAGGTTCCCGATACTCTGCAGTGTGTCGTACGACGATTGCAGCGCATTGTCTTCCCAACCCAGATCCTGGAACACTTTACCGACATGATCGAGGATGTTGGGACCACCCGGGTGTATGCCCAATGCTGGCTTCGGCCCGGAAGCGTCGGGATAAATTTTTTTCAGTAATTCGCTACCCTGCTGTTCTTTGAAATATAGGCCCAACCGTTTCCCGACCTCCTTGTTCAGGGTCATCTTGTACCCGGTCTGTTCGGGATCAACGGGTGGCACAAGGCCAAGCAGTTCGGTACTATCCGGCACAAGCGACATTCCTGTGCGTGTATATTTCCACTGCCCTTCAGGAGCAAGCACAATGGCTGCCGCCCCATCTGCAAATAGTGAATGGGCGACCAGAGAAGAAAGATCGGTTGCAGTCACATCGTAATGCGATGAGGCCACCTCTGCGGCCACAACCAATACGCCTTTTGCATCGCCGGCCCTGATCACATCGCGCGCCATCCTGAGACATGTGGCGCCGCAAAAACAGCCGTTAAAATTGAGTTCGGCTTTTTGACAGTCATCCGGAAGGCCCAGCTCACGCATGATAGACACAGCAATTCCCGGTTCGCTCCAGCCGCTTGTACAGGTAGTAATCAGGTGAGTAATGTCTTCCGGCCTTCCCCCCCAGTTCTTCAATGCTTTCCTGGCGGCTTCCACGGCAAGCTTGATAGCCGTTTCACTAAAGACCCGCATTCTTTGCCAGTAAGGGGGAATGTATCCGTTCGGCGTATAGATATCGTAGTCGAGGGATACTTTTTTTGCCTCTTCATAATCGTCAGCCGTTTTGTCTTCCGGCAGCCAAAGCGGGTGCGCATAGTGTCTCGTATGTATCCCCGTACCGTTTGTAAAACTCTTCATTTTTGAAATGATGGAATCGCGCTGACCGTGAAAGCGTCTTATTTTTTCATCGACTTCCAGGAATCGTTCTGTCGAAACCGGATAAGGGAGTGCTGTTCCTACCCCTGCAATATGTGCTTCTTTCATTTTCATTTTGTATCAGGCAATGCCTTATTGTTTGTTGATATTTAAATTTCGCTAGAACTCATTTCATCAATACCGGTGCAGCACAATCATTGAGAATGCGAGATGGACGAAACCAATATAATGATTTGCCCAACGGTCCCACCGAGTCAGCATCCGCTTGAACTTGTTGAGCCATGCAAACGCAGTGGCGCAATCATTTCAATACCCTGTTCGGCCAGCCGGCAATCGAGCTGATCGCTGTCGTAGGCAAGCCCCCAATAAGGCGTTCAGGTCGTACCGGCGTGAAAGTTTCAACGATGGTAGCTTCGAGAAGGGTGACTTCATGAGGGCCAGCAGAAGCCGTGTGCACGGCGAGTGGAAGACCATGAGCTTCGCCCCCTTGCCCCGCTTGGTCTTTCCAACTTTAGGCCCCTTTTCACCAACACAAAAGTGCCGTCGAGAAAGCATTCCGCTAAATCGATTTGTCCCATTGCTTCCAGATGCTAGGCCAGCGTTTCCAGGATATGCCGTAGCACACTGCTTTTGACCCAGCGGGAAAACCGTCGGAAACAGGTCGAGCTGGAGGGAAAGCGATCCCGCAAGTCAGCCCAGGCGGTTCCTGTGCGCAGCACTAATAAAATGCCGTTAAGCAATGCTAGGTTAGCATGCTTTTCCGGTCATCCTCGACCATCACTGCACCGCACTGTTTTTGGAATCACCCTGAGAATCGAGGATGACCTGTCCTGAGATTTTCGGACCAAGCAGAATTTGAGAAGATGGCTCCCAAACGCTTTGATACAGCCTGGGGGGATAACGAAAGCGTGTTAGACCTTGCCCGCCGTCTCCCCAATTTTGAGGGCGTCGCCTTCACGGATCAGATTTGAAATCCAGCCCCAGACCGTCAGTTTGGGAACACACAAAAACAAGATTTTAAGCCCCAAGCACTGCAGCCAGACGCTGATACTCCTGTCTTACCACATTACAACTCGTTCTAATGCTCGCCTTTTCATCACGAACATTACGAGGTCGCGCCTGATAAATTTCTTGCGAGTCGGCTGGGTGCCACGCGCGCTCTACTTTCTCGACGAGATAAACTGATGCTTCCTTGATTTTGAGCAGGGAGTCAACTGCTTGAAAAGAACCAAGATCATGAAGCGGGACTGCGGCGATAGCATTAATGACGTCAGAATAAACTCGCTTGTTGAAGACCAAAGCTATCGCCAACGTATTTATCATGTCGTTGTCTGTTTCAAAGGCGCGATAGATTGAATCGGCATGCGCACGCGCTGCATCCGCAATGGCAAGGATGGAATCGCGCTTTCGTTGAAGAGTAAGCCTGTCCATTGCAAGGCTCTGCTCTCGCGCGTCGCGGGACGCCTTTTCGGCAAGCAGATATGCTCCAGCAATCGCTGCAATCGATCCAATTGCCTGAACCCAAGCAGCCGCAGGGTCTGTCCAAAGGATTGGCACCCAACTGAACATCAGAAGTACTGCAGTAATGGTCCCGAACAAAACAAGGCCGAGAATCACGCACGATATGTAGTCAAAAATCTTTCGGGACATGGACACCCCCATTTGTTACGTGGAGGAATCCTAGCATGGAGCCAAATTTGTTTTGCGCACTGCGCGTCGAATTGCACATCACCGTGTCTTACTTGAAATCCGATCACGATCGCAGACCGTCAGTTTGGGAACCGGCCGAAAACTCGGCCGGCTGTAGTAACGCTGACCGCCCTGCCCAATGCACCAAATACCCCGAAGCTTGCTTTGCCAGTGCGCGGCGGGAACGCATGCTCAAGCGACTGCGTACGAATTTCGTCCGCGGTCAAAAGGGGGATTTGATTCGAACAAAACGCGACGGCTAAAACAGCCGAAATTCGGCGCAAAACCGCACGGATGCCAGGCTTTTGGCGGCGTGTTTGGATGAGCGCAATGAGCGAGTTTCGAGCGTTATCGGAATTCCGACATCGGGCTTGAGCCTCTTTGGGGGGCGATTTGAAATCGGAATTCCCACATCGGTACACAGGAACAAGTGGGCCGAACTCACTTATTCAGAACCATTGCCGGGGCGATGGTTGGTTAGCAGTACCGGTACGAGCGGCACAAATGAAGCAGTGGAATGTGTCCTGCCGGCCAAAACATCAACGTTGGCAGAAACATGGGCAGAAAAACAAAACGCCCAAAAATGGGCGTCATTGCTTGATACTTGGCGGAGAGGGGGGGATTCGAACAGCATTAATACATATGGTATATAGCCCGACTTAATTCTTGATGCCCACAAAAATACCTACAATCGCTGGCCGGCAATTGACTTGCGCCAACGTGGGCTGCTGCATGCGGCAGTCCACGAATGAGCCACCTGTTTCTAAAATTTGGCAGGGGTCGGGAAAATGGTAATTTTTGTTATTGGCTGCTGATGGTTGGCGCAAACCATTGATACATCAGGGTTTGCAGCAAAAGGCAAAAGGTTATTGATTTAGTAATGGGAAAGGAAGCAAATTACTGTAGTGAATAGCTATTTTTGAGAAAACACTTTCCCAATAAATACAATGACTTACAGAACAATTCCTTTTTGAATCACTACGAGTTACTTGTTCATGGCTATTATTTTTCCCTTGAAAATCAATGTCTTACATATTCACTTTCGTGCCTGTTTCA
>DATLIB010000154.1:0-9293 GCA_035539595.1 Noviherbaspirillum sp. | reverse complement strand
CAACTGTACTCATGCTTGCTGAACCTGTAATCAAGTGTCAGGTCATAAGATTTATGGCAGACATTAAGGGCCACGTGCGCACTTCATGTGCTCGATAGCAAACCTTCAGCTGCCGAAATAAACAGATTGCTCTCATGCAGTTACTGCCTTCTGGTAATACCCATTTTTCTTTTTTCCTTTCTGTTGAGGCGGAAGTTGGATGAAAAATGGCGCACAAAAACGACCGAAAGCCGGTAGGTAGCAATGCGTCAGCAGCAACGCATCATGATCCAACCAACAAAGAAGAAGCACGCCACGAGATAGTGAATTGTGGCAAAGGATGCGCCTATCGCATCCTTGATCTGATTGGCACGACCGCCAGTTCCTCTCTGTATCGCGCCCTCTCTTTGCAAGACGATAAAAGTGCGGTATTGAGCCAGTGTTAAGAAAACTGCTCGATGTCGTTATTGTTGCAGAAGGAAAGCTCTCGCCGACTCTCGGTCTTTTGATTCGGCTTCCAAAGCAAGCTGAGCAATCTGATTGCTACCAGAAAATTTTGGACTGCTGCGTAAGGCTATGGTATGAACAACCAAATCTTCATAGGCAGATACAAATGTGTGCCTGGAGTTGCGGACTATCCGGCCGATTGTTAAAGCAACTTGAGTTCAAGTCATGGAAGGAAGCCGGCCTATGAGATTAATGGGAATGTCATTTAACTTGTTGCTCGACACTGACGCTTGCCAGCGCAGGTCAGCGCGGCGTTAGGCCTCGGAAGGAGATGCAATGAATTCACCCAGTGAGCAGCGGGATAAGCCGAAGGAAGATGTAACGCTTTGGTATGTAATTGGTCTCGGTGTCGTTTGGCCCTATCTCGCCCGAGTCCCCGGTACTTTTATCCACGGTCATAAGTGGCTTACAAGCTACTTTCCTTCGTTAGAAGGCGTCGTCTTTTTTGGGATATTCAATTTGATCCCGTGGGGCGCTTTGGCCTTATTGCGTGCGTCATACCGCAATTCAGTCATCCCCTTTTGGAGCGCAGCTGCAGCGGCACTTTGCTTTCTTTTTTACGTCCATTCGCGCCTCGATCTTGCTGCCGACGCACAGGCTGCAATCGCTCTGGTGTTTATTCCTATTTATTCAGTGGGTGCAGTGCTTCTGGGGTGGGGCGCTGGGCTCATCATTCAGTGGATTAGAAAAAGATAGTGATTATGCCGAGGCCTAACAAATCGTTGCAGCTGCAAAACTCATACGTTAGACCACCAATACAATGAGGCCAAATTGACCAACGCCGAACACGAGATTGAGCTCGCGGAAGAACAACTAAGGCAAGCCATGCTGTCATCCGATGTCGGAGCACTCGACCAACTGCTATCCAATGACCTGGTGTTTACCAACCACTTTGGTCAGTTCCTGACCAAACAAGCTGATTTGGAAACGCATCGCTCTGGTGCGCTCAAGTTCAGTACCCTTGAGCCGTCGGAACAGTTGCTAAAGATCGACGGTGAGATCGCTATTGCATCAGTTCGCATGAAGCTTTCGGGTATCTATGGTGGCTTGTCTTTCGCAGCTGACCTCAGGTACACCCGCATCTGGCGCAAGACTGAGGGTGGCAGATGGCACGTTGCTGTCGGTCATAGCAGCACCATTCAAGGGGAGGCGCAAGGTGTTGTCTAACCGTTCATTCCGCGGCTGTGCCGCTGGTTATCTTGAACGTTAGCTTTACCTTATGGTTTTCCGAATATTGGCTCATAAGTGGTTCAACCTCGCTAATCGTGTCGGGCACAAGGACGCGAAACACAATCGAGAGGTGGTGGAGCGCGAGATAGCTCCTGAAGATGCCGCGAGGGCGCGAGAGCTGGCACTTCAGTGGGGACATTCGTACTATCCTCAAAGAGAAGTGAATAGCCATGTCAACCTCAAAGGGCGGCCGCATGCTGATTGAGCTAACGCGTCGCTCGACAAGGCGCTCAGCAGCGCCTGTCAGCTTGAACGTTATAGGGAACGAAGAGGCTGCCTAGATTGCCGGGTATATTCAAAGGAACGCCAGCAGGCAGAGAGGCTCCTCGGATTCGCATGTACACGTTCTTGGACTACTTCTTCATCTTATTCCATGGCAGCCTGGTTCTGTTCAATCTCACCGGGTGGGCCTGGAGAACAACACGACGCCCCCACCTCGTCACTACCGGCCTAACGATATTGTCTTGGTTTGGCTTGGGTATTTTTTTCGGTTGGGGCTACTGTCCCTCCACCGACTGGCATTGGCAGGTCAAGCGTAAACTCGGAGAGACTACTCTGCCGAGTTCATACATAAAATACTATGTGGACAAATTAACAGGAGTTCAATGGGACCCCTTTGTGGTGGACGCGGCGACGTTGGTTTTGGGTCTATCGGCATTTGCCCTGTCCTGCTGGTTCAACTGGCGAGACTGGAATGCTCGGCTCGATAATGCATCCAATTGACCGAAGAGGTTCCGTATAACACCGCACGGCGCTGCAGCGGACCCATAGCCATAGTCGGGCGGCATTTCCCGTTGTATCTTCAGCATCGGTGGCCGGCTATGGGCCGCTGAGCTTGGCCGTTAGGCATCAAGAAGGGGCACCGATGCACAGAAGCAGACTGGGAAACATCGTCATTGATTGCCAAACGGATGATCTTCTGTCAGAGGCTCGGTTTTGGAGTGCCGCGCTGGGTTATCCGCTGCCCCACGACTTGGATGCAACCAGCAACTTTATCCAGCTCGTAACGCCACCTGGCGACGTGCAGGTTATCGTTCAGCGAGTTCGTCACGAAGCGCGGGCACATCTTGACATTGAGACAGACTCAATCGCGTTGGAGGTTGCGCGCTTGGAGCGTTTGGGGGCAACGATCGTGTCCCGCAAGGATGGATGGGTGGTAATGCAAGCCCCGAGTGGGCATCGGTTCTGTGTCGGCAGTCCCTATCGTGGCGGCTTCGATCAGGGAGCCAACATATGGGAGTGATGCCTAACAATTCAAGCCGACGCTGCTCCGCGAGAGGGTGTCCGCGGTAACTTACCTGGCCTCTCCTACGTAATTTTTCAAAAGTTCGCAAATCAGTTCTGTCGCTGCTCCGTTTCCAAGTAAATGTGCGGCATCCTCATCTTTACTGATCACATCTCTTAGATTTTGTCCGGTATAAAGAAGTACTCCTTCAGCGAGTTCCACTGCGCCGTGGTAGCCGCAACCAATGATCATGGCGCAGGCACCTGCAACACGAGCATGCCGCGCATTTCTCTCTTCTCGGGAAAGGTGTTCCATAGGCATGTATGTCGGATTTGTCTCTTGCTCCCGAACATTCCGATGAGCGTCAAGCACGCCTGTGTATAAATCCTTGCCCGGGTGCCCCGAGAGCATATCCCACACCGTCAGCAATTCTGTTAAAGAGCCGGACATATGGCCAACCAAAGGTTCTACATGGGAAGATACTCGTTTGGTGCTGATATGAGCGACATCCCATCGGATTTTCGGCAGTCTCATCTTTTGATCGATGCCCAATTCGGAATCGACTTCGTCGCCAAGATCATGTACTCCTGCGCGCGGAGGTTTGTCGTTCGGAGGACGAACCCGTTCCTTCTTTTTTTGGGGACCCACTGCACTGGAGCTTCCTGCATTGCGGACCCGATTCACAACATCTTGCGTGATGGGGGATAAACCTTGTTCCTTGATTAACTCTGTGAGTCGATTTCTAAGATCCTCTGCCTGTTCTTTTGTGCGTGTTTCTACTCCAAGTTTTGCTTCTGGGTCGAGATAGAGCGAGCCCATACTTGACATGATTTCGAGAAAAGCCGCCCGATCTGTTGCGGTCGCTCTTCCTTGTGATAGAGATGCTTCAACATCCTTCACCCGGTTAAGGATGTTGACCAATTCTTTCGGGGCGCAGCCTGAGAGCAAGCCCTGGGAGCCCAATAAACGCGCTCCCAAGGCCGCCACTTGTGCATCAGATAATTGAGTGACGATCTTGTATAACTGAGAAGCCGCCTGCCCCATTTCACGGCGAAGTGTTTTGCCCGGAAAATACAAAACCTTTCTTGCAGCAATAGTTTGGGCATACGCTAAAGCCCTGGTTTCCTGGCTTTCTATAGAGCGATTGGCAGGGTTAACGAATGGCGGCAACGTTGACTGATCAACCTGGCTCCCTTGTCTATGCAGGAATTGGATAATATGCTGAGCTGTTGGTGTCGTGGTTTGAATAGTTGGCTTGGTTGCTTGCTTTGCTGCCTCACCTTCCTGACTGGGACCTTGAGAAGTGGGGTTGCTACTGGTTTGCGGGGCTGTTGCTGATTTTTCATTTTGAAAAACCGAAGGGAGATGAGCAGGCGGCGAGACACTTCTGCCGGATACCGGATTCATGGTAAGTCTTCCCTCCTCAAATTCTCTGCACGAGGCCTTGGTTACATTGCAACATGGGAAAACACCGTGCCTCTCTCTGTGAGTGGTTATCGGTTGTGTAAAGTTCCTTTTGTTGAACAGGTGTATGCCCCAATTTCTTTACCATGATTCGGGAGAAATCGGCGTATATGCTGGTGATAGGCAAGAGGGGGAATGGAGCATAAGCGAACGTGGCGTTCACCATTACTTGCTGCTCTCGGTACTCTCCAAATTCAACAGCATCAATAGCAGTTATACACGTCCAAGCAGTCAAACATAGAGTGAAAGCCATCATCCATTCATGTTGCGAGGCCTTATGTCAGAAAAACCATTTCCAATCGCCGTCACCGCTGTGGAAGTACCAGTCCGAAGCACCCTCTCCATCTATCCTGAGCCGTTTGCGTCGCGTATGGTCGGCAGAGAGAAGTGCCAATTGGGTGAGCAGTTTGGCCTCACGAACTTTGGCGTAAACCTAACCCGCTTGGCTCCCAACTCGGTTTCGGCCCTTCGTCACGTCCACAGCAAGCAAGACGAGTTCGTCTATATCCTGCAAGGTCGGCCGACGCTGCACACCGATGAAGGTCGAACCCTGCTCTCGCCAGGTATGTGTGCGGGTTTTAAAGCAGGCAATGGCAACGGCCACCGCCTGATAAACGAAACGACGGAAGAAGTCGTGTATCTCGAAGTTGGCGATAGAACGCCGGGTGACGAAGCTAGCTATCCAGATGACGATCTCAAAGCGTTGCTTGTGGAGGGCAAATGGAAATTTGCGCACAAAGATGGCACACCGTATGAGTAAGTCGTCAGAGGCCAGTCACCGAATCGGCCTAACATCTCCGGTGAACCCGGACCTATGCAAGCGTGGCTTCGCGCCGCCCGCACTGGCCGATTACGTCAACCGTTAAACATCCGCTTCGGAGAAAATGGATAGGCGGTTTCGGGCCGAACCCGGAAGTTCGTAATCTGACACATGCTGTCAGACCAAATCTCAACTTATACAGCTTATGCCGTCGTTGAGAATTCGCCCACCACCGCCGTCAGCATGCTGATCGAGCCCATTTCCATGCCGTCCACGGCAATCGAAATGGGCTCATCGTCCTGTCGCGTGCCGGCGATATACAAGAGCGGCAGAAAATGTTCCGGTGTCGGCACCGACAGCACCGCATCCTGTCCCCATTGCGTGTAATCGATCAGGCGCGCAGTGTCGCCGCGTAACAGGCAATCGCGCACTGCGTCGTTGAAACGTGCTGCCCAGTCGTAAGCTGCGTTGTTGTCTCCGTTGTTACTCCACTTCATGGTGCGTAGGTTATGCACCACGTCACCGCTGCCAATGACGAGGATGCCTTCCTCGCGCAATGCCGCCAGGCGCTGGCCGAGGGCGTAGTGGAAGGTATTCGGCTGGGTCGCATCGATGCTGAGTTGTATCACCGGCACATCCGCCTCGGGATACATTTTCACCAGTACCGACCAAGTGCCGTGGTCCAGTCCCCATTCCTGATCGAGCCGCACCGGCAGCGGCGCCAGCAGCTGGCCCACGCGTGCGGCCAGCGCCGGATCGCCTGGGGCCGGATAGCGCAGATCGAACAAGGCTTGCGGAAAGCCGCCGAAGTCATGGATCGTGCGCGGTGCGGTCATGGCAGTCACTGCTGTGCCAGAGGTGTACCAATGGGCCGATACCGCGAGAATCGCGCGCGGCTTCGGTATCGATTTGCCCAACTGCTCCCAGGTCCGGGTGTAGGCATTGTCTTCCAGTGCATTCATGGGGCTGCCGTGGCCGAAGAAAATCGCTGGCATGCGGGGGCTTGTTTGAGGTGTCATGTCTTGTCTCGCTTGTGGTGGCGCCGCGTCTGCAGCGGCCATCGGTTATTGGCTGGTAGCGCCACTCTTCCATTTTCGTCGCTTGGGTTGACGCAGGAAACCCAACATCGGCGCTGGCAATGGTGTAACCGGATGAACGTTGGGGTTCACTTTGTTCACCGCCAACCTACGAATGACTACTCTGGTTGTGGATGATCGCTATCGGCTAGCATAGGCCGATCCGTCATTCCTTGCAGGCGGCGAACCGCCAGCCGCTTTGCACGGTCTACCGGAAACTACCACAGGCTGCCGCCCGGCAAGCACACTTATTCAACAAGGAATGCCATGACTACACGCACACTGAACCTGGACGACCGGCTGTACCGCTATCTACTGGACAATTCCCTGCGCGAACATCCGGTGTTGGCCGAATTGCGCATGGCCATGCGCGACCACCCGCGCGTGAGCATGCAGATCGGCCCGGAGCAGGGGCAGTTTTTTGCGCTGCTGGTCAAGCTGATCGGCGCGCGCCGCTGCATCGAGATCGGCGTCTTCACCGGATATAGTTCGCTGGCGGTCGCACTCGCGCTGCCCGACGATGCCAGCCTGATCGGCTGCGACATCAGTACCGAATACACCGACCTCGCGCGTCCCTATTGGCAAAAGGCCGGCGTCGCCCACAAGATCGACTTGCGCATCGCCCCTGCGCGCGACACGCTCGATGCCTTGCTCGCGCAAGGGCAAGCCGGCAGCGTCGACTTTGCCTTCATCGATGCCGACAAGAGCGGCTACGATGACTATTACGAGCGCTGCCTGAGTCTGTTGCGTCCGGGCGGTGTGATCGCCATCGACAATGTGTTGTGGGGCGGCAGCGTGGCCTTGCCTGCCGCGCCCGACGATGCCGATACCGCCGCATTGCAAGCCTTGAACCGCAAGCTGCATCACGACGAGCGTATCGACCTCTCGCTGCTGCCGCTGGGCGACGGCGTGACGCTGGCACGCAAACGCTGACCGGTCCGGCAAGGGCAGGGCACGCGTAAAATGGCGACCTTGCCGAACCGTCCGTCGCCGCTGCCATGACCATCCTGCTCTCCACTCTCAACGCCCGTTACGCGCATGCCTCGCTCGGCCTGCGTTATCTGTTGGCCAACATGGGCGAGTTGCAGGAAAGGACACACCTGCAGGAATTCGTGATCGGCGCCAAGACCGCCGACGTGGTCGAACGCCTGCTCGCCCACCAGCCGCGCATCATCGGCTTTGGCGTGTATATCTGGAATGTCGAGGAAACCGCCAGGGTGGTCGCCTTGCTCAAGCGCGTCGCGCCGCAAGTTTGCGTGGTGCTCGGCGGGCCGGAAGTCTCTTACGAGACCGGCGAGCAACACATCGTGCGCCTCGCCGACTATGTGGTGACGGGCTGGGGCGAAGTCAGTTTTCCGCAACTGTGCCGGCACATTCTCAACGGTCCCCAGCCGCTGATGAAAATCCACGCCGGCGTGCAGCCGCCGCTGCAAGACATCCGCCTGCCCTATGCGTTGTACAGCGACACCGATATCGCGCATCGCACACTGTATGTCGAAGCCTCGCGCGGCTGCCCGTTCAAGTGCGAGTTCTGCCTGTCTTCGCTGGACAAGACCGCCTGGCCGTTCGACCTCGATCTGTTCCTGGCCGAGCTGGAGGCGCTACATGCGCGCGGCGCTCGCCTGTTCAAGTTCGTGGACCGCACCTTCAATCTCAACATCAAGTCCAGCCTGAAGATCATGCAGTTCTTCCTCGACAAGCTGGCGGCGCATCCGGACGACCCGGTGTTTGCGCATTTCGAAGTGGTGCCCGACCACTTGCCCGATGCCTTGAAGGAGGCGATTCAACAATTCCCCCCCGGCACCTTGCAATTCGAAATCGGCATCCAGAGCTTCAACCCTGAAGTGCAGGCCACCATCAGCCGCAAGCAAAACAACGACAAGTCGGCCGCCAACATCCGCTGGCTGCGCGAATACTCACAGGCGCACTTGCACGTCGATCTGATCGCCGGCCTGCCGGGCGAAGACATCGACAGCTTCGCGCGCGGCTTCGACCGCCTGGTCGCGCTGGATCCGCACGAAATCCAGTTCGGCATTCTCAAGCGCCTGCGCGGTACGCCCATCATTCGCCACACCGATGCCTTCCAGCTCGTCTTCGACCCGTACCCGCCCTACACCATCCTCGCCACCGATCGCATCGATTTCGCCGCCATGCAGCGGCTGGGGCGCTTTGCGCGTTACTGGGACCTGATCGCCAATTCCGGGCGCTTCGCTCATACCTTGCCGGTGATTCTCGGCGATGCGCCCTTTGCCAACTTCATGGCGCTGTCCGACTGGCTGTACGGCAAGACCGACGCCACCCACCGCATCGCGCTCGACCGCCTGGCTGCGCTGGTGGCCGAATGGCTGCGCGTGCGCGGCCATGACGCCGCCACCGTTGCCGCCTTGCTTGACAGCGACTACGCCGGTCAGGCGCCCAAGCCGAAGGCAAAAGCGGTAGCAGGCCGCAAGGATGCCTTGCCACAACGGCAAGTGCGGCATCTGGCCGCGTAAAGAAAAGATTGAAACGGTCGTCTGTCGACGCCAGGTGTGAAGCAGCTGTTGCACTGCCGGAGAAAGGGACGTCAGCGACATCGCCGGCGTATGCCGGAAGATCATCGTCGCGTATACCGTGGCCAGCATATTGACTTCCGGCGACAGCGTCTGTTCCTCCCCGGTGGAGGGGCGGAGGGAACGCCAGTAATTAATGGCTTGTTCCAATTCAGGAATGGTAATGTCCATGGATTTCTGTCAGTTATTCAACATCATCAAGCCAGCTGGTCTTCCAGCACCGAGGGCGCTGACGGCACGCATGGCGCTACAGCTATGTCGTACATCTGTAATTCGCGGCGCATGAACGCGCTGCTGACCAGGTTACGTTGGAGCTTCCCGCTACTGGTTCGCTTGATCTGTCCCCGGCGTACAAAAATGACCCTTTCGGCAGGCACTTTCACGCCCGTCTTGGATAGCAGCAGCTGCGACAATTCCGCGCGCAAGCTATACAGCCGTTCGCTGGAGCCGAAACGTGCGGGTTCGGCCAATACGGTCAAATCACCGCCGGACTGGATCACCGC
>DATLIB010000153.1:0-3889 GCA_035539595.1 Noviherbaspirillum sp. | reverse complement strand
GCCAGTTTCTGCAGGAAGTCCTGTGTCGCCAGAATGTCGAACATCGACGGCTGCAGCGGCACCACGACCTTGTCGGCAATCCGCAATACCTCCTCCAGGCGCGTCCCGCTCAAACCGGCCGGCGTATCGAGCACCACATGCGTGGTGCCTTTCGGCGGCCGCGCAACATGGCCCTCCGCAATATCCCAGGAAGCAATCTGCGGCAAGCTGCCCGGCCGCAGCGCCAGCCACGCGCGCGACGACTGCTGGACATCGGCATCGCCCAACATGACCTGATGCCCCTGCTTGGCGAAAAATCCTGCGAGATTGGTAGCGATCGTACTTTTTCCAACACCTCCCTTGGGATTGGCGATAGCGATGACCGGCATGGTGTCCTCCAGTGAATGGATGCGGATGGATGTGCGTACCGTCAAATCGTGCCTTGGCAGCAACGTTGTTGCAAGTCTGGAAGAAGGATTTTTTCCAGCTTAGATGACAAACAGGCAATTGTGCTGCCTCTGGGCAAGGCAGTCCTTTAAAATAGCGCCATGCAGACTATCTCGACCAATGCCGGCGCCATGCCGGACGATGAGCAGCTTCCGTCTCTCCAAGCCTATTTCAAGCCCGAAGTCTCGCCTGACGACATAGAGCAGGTGTACCGGCTGCAGCGGGCGCAACCGTTGCTGCAGGCATTTACCGCCCTATTCCATGGCGGCTTCGACGGCGTGCTGGTGCGGCTACTGGTGCTCAAGGAACTGGCAGCGGATGCCCAGGCCGGTGCACTGACGCGCCCGGATATCAATGCCAAGCTCGGCTACCTCGACCCGGACAGCCTGGAAACCGTGCTGGCCCGCCTGCGTTCGCACCAGTTGCTGGCGTGGGATGCCGGGCAAGGCGTCTATCGCATCACCCCGACCGCGCGCAACGTGCTGGCCGCCATCGATGGCCTGCTGGCCTTGGATGAGGAGCAGGACGAAGCGGAAATGGGCTTTCTGCTATCGCAGGTCGCCGGTTCGCAAGCCGTGGGCGGCGTCACGGTCGAGCAGTTGCAGCACCTGCTGGGACGCATGGTCGATTTGACGGAAGAATTCCGCGATGCGATCGCCTCCGGCTCAGAATTCCGCCTGCGCACCGCGCAGGAGAAATGGCATACCGCCTGCGACTGGGTGGACAAGGGCTCGCAGATCATCCAAGCCATCACCACCGACCCGGACGCCGATGCCGCCACCCATCGTGCCGCGCAAGCCATCGGCCGGGCGCAGAGCGCGCTGCTCAATATGCAAGGCATGTTCTCGCGCGCGCTCAACCAGATCGAGCGCCAGCGCGTACATCTTGGCCAATCCGGCCTGTCCACCACCGACATCAAGACCTGGCTGATGCGGCACGACGACTTGGCTGGGTTGGCACGTGAAGCAATCGCCTTGCCGGTCACGCCGATATTCATTACCCCGTCGGAAATGATCGATGTCGCCGAGACCGAAATATTCGCCGATCGCAGCGCGCCGGCCGACTCCGCCCTGCCGACCGGCGAGAATGCCAACGTGACGCAAAGCGAAGCCGCCACCATGCCGGTGGAATTGGATAACTGGCTGACCCGGCTGTCCTCGTTTGCGACCGCCACCGAGGTCTCCACCAAGGCGCACGACACCCTGTTGCCGGCCAGTTTCGCCGTCGCTTCCTACCGGGCGTCGCTGCTGCCGCTGCTGGGCGACGAAAGCGAAGCGGCGCTGCAGGGCGGCACCGCGACCATGGCGCGGCTGCCACTGGAATTCGTCCCCAAGGAAGGCATGGTGAAGCTGAAAGATCCGCACGTCGCTGCGATCTCGGTCGCCACCCTGTCGCCCAAACCTGAAAACAAACCGGATACCCCGCATGACTGATGATGCACAAATCCTGATCGCGCAACTGCTGACGCACCAAACCCTGGCGCGCGAAAACAAGCTGGTGAAACGCGCCCTGACCGACGAAGTCTTCCGCCTCGATCTCGACGCCCGGCTGGCAGCCTGCGGCATGAAATTCGTCGATAACGTCTATGCCGACAACGTGACGCTGGCATTGACGCGCGACATCGAACCGAAAATCTTCGGCTCGCGCGAAGTCTGGCAAAACAACAACATGGGGCTGGCACGCGACGGCGTGGCGCTGCTGGTCGTGCTGTGGGCCATGATCATCCTGCCCAAGCGCGAGCGGCAGGAGGCGCACCAGCATGCGCTGGAAGACCAGGAAGACATGTTCGGCAAGGACAAGCCGCTGCCGCGTGCAGAAGATGCTTCTCTCGGCATTTCGTACAAGGCGCTGCTGACCGACTTCGGCGACCGATTGGGCAAGAAAACGCGCATGGACATGAACCTCGGCCAACTCGGCAAGCTCGGCTTCATCGAGCGGCGCGGCGACATGATCGTCGAAGGTCCGCTGCTGGACCTGATGATGGATACCGACACGCTGCGCGAGCGCATCGTCAACGGCGCGCTGGCCGACATCTTCCATCGCCCGCCGCCCAAGGAAGCCGCCATCCTCACCTTCCCGCACGCAGAACAATAAGCCAACAGGACTCGCATGTTTCATATCAAATCGCTGGAGATGGTCCATTGGGACTACTGGCAACGCGTCAAGAACATTCCGCTCAACGCCAAGATCATCACCATCGCCGGCCAGAACGGCTCCGGCAAGACCACCCTGCTGGACGCGCTGCGCACCCTGTTCGGGCTGGACTGCTCGATGGGGCGTTCGTACAAGCACTATGCGCGCCATGCGGGACAGCAGACCTCTTGGCTGCGGGCGGTGGTCGATAATCGCGCCACCGGCCGGCAATTGTCGAACCGGCCGTTTCGCGGTTCCGGCTTCTTCAGTGAAGACGAAGTGACCCTGTTTTGCCAGATACAGAAAAACGGCGGCGACTGGAAGCGGCAATACCTGATGCGCGGCGGCGCGGTCGAAGTCGAGGAAGTGCAGGACGCGACCGACTGGCTGGGACTGGAAACCTACCGCAAGCGGCTGGCGAGCGCGGGCCTGTCGCCGGCGATGGCCAAAGTGCTGGCGCTGGAACAGGGCGAAACCGACAAGCTGTGCGAATACGCGCCGCGCCAGTTGCTGGACCTGGTGTTCCAGGTGTTCGGCGACAAGGAAGTGCTGGACGCCTACGACGAAGCCAAGCGCCATCAGCGCGACACGGAACTTGAACTGCAACGCTTCGAAACGGAGCTGGAATCCTCACAGACCAACCTGGAAAGGCTGCGCCTGCGCGCCGCCAACTACCACCAATGGGAAGGCCTGAACAAGGAACAGCGCGACCTGCAGGAAGAAATTCTGCCCACTTTGCAATACCACGAAATCCGTGAAAAAGCCGCCGTCACCAGCCAGACGCTGCGCGATGCGCGACAGTCGCTGGGAACGCAGGACGCACAATTGTCCGAGAAGCGCGCGGACGTGGCGGCACGCGCCAATGCCTTGAGCGCGGCGCATCAGCAAGAAACGGCGCTGGAAGAAGAAAAATCGACGCTGGAGAAACGGCTGACGGAGATCAACGGCAAACTGAAACCGCTGGAAAGCCTGCTGGAACAGAAAACCCGCCTGCAAAAACTGGCCGCCGACGCCGGCGCAGACATCGCCGACGTGGCAGCGCAACTGGAGCAGAAGGAAAGCGAGTACATGCGCCAGCGCCAGGCACGCGACGAACTGGCCGCGCGCATTGCCGCCGACCGGGCGGCGATTGCGGCGCTGGAAAGCAAATCCGCCCTGCCCGAGCCGGAAAACGTGCGCGCCATGCGCCGCGCCTTGCGCGAAGCGAAGATCGAGCACGCCATGCTGCCCGATATTGTCGAAGTCACCGACCCGCGCTGGCAAGGCGCGGCGCATGGCGCGCACGTTTTCCGGCTCGGGCAGGGCGGATTTGCTTTCCAGCGCCGCAATC
>DATLIB010000152.1:0-2794 GCA_035539595.1 Noviherbaspirillum sp. | reverse complement strand
CGTCGTCGCCATAGCCCGCTATGACTCCTCCTCGCGCCTTGCATCGCCTCCCGCTACGACCGCCAAATTGCACAAGTTATTCCTGCGCGGCGCCTTATGCGCCGCGCCTAACGGGGTAGTTGCTTTTTGGCTCGGACGGCGATAGCCGCTTTCCCTGACGGGGGCGGCACCGTTTTTCTATCGGGTATCGGAGACGATCACCGGATTTTTTCCAAACTCCTGTTGCGATACGAATAAACCAATCAGCACCAGCGCACCACCCAGATACGTATTCAGCGTGGGCATCTCTTGCAAAAAAAGGAGCGCCAGTACTGCCGCGAATAGCGGCTCGGAGAGTTCGAATAGTTGTACTTGTGCCGGCGTCGCCAGCTCGATGGCACGCGTTGTACAGTAGAACCCGCCAATGGACGGTAACAATGCCAGTGCAAACAGACAGACATACGTGGTCAAGGAAAACTGCGGCAAGACAGCGCCATCGGCAAAGAACGGCAACGACAGGTACAAGCTGCCGAACAACAGCAGCCTGCGTGTGACGGCCAACCCACTGCCGATCTTCAAGGACTTGGCAAGAACGGCAAACGCGCCGTACCCGAATCCCGCCAGGGCGGCATACACCAGGCCCATGAAATTCGACGGCTGGGTAACACCCAAAAAGACGGCCAGGCCGAACATGCAGATGGCCAAACCCAGCCAGCGCATCGGCGTCGGTTTATCGCCTACAAAGATCCAGCCAAACACAAAAGCAGCCATGGCGGCGGTTGCCATCAGCGTCAACACGACATTGGCCGCGATCTCATAACGATAGGCAGTGGTCTCGAAATAAAACAGCATGAAAATGCCAAAGAACGCACACAGGCCTGTTCGCAGGTAGGCACCGATGGAGTCGAAGCGCCCGCGCAGAATCAGTAACAGGCAGGTAAATCCGATCAGGCTTTTCAGGAACGCGACGGTACTCGGCGGCAAGCCGGTTTCCATCAAGAATTTGCTGAAAACACCGATGGTGCCATTGAGGGCCGCCGCCGCAGTGGCATACAAAATGCCTTTTGTGCCGAGAGAAAGTGTGCGCATGAAATGTTGTTTTATTGGCCTATGGTGGCCGTGCAAGTTGCTTCAGCCGTAGTGAATGCGTCTTCCAGACGGTAAGAGAATCGACGTATGGTTTCGTGGATGTCCGCTTCGATTTGCGCTTCGCTCTTGCCGCAATAACGGAAGCGTCCCAGGATCGTGTCATAGCCGCCGTCCCCGTCGAACACATGACCGACAGGCGGTACGAGGCTCGCGTAAAGTGTTTCGATGCCATCCGGGATCGTCGCCTCGAGCAGACGCTTGCCAACCGGCTCCGGGATGATCAGGAAACCTGCCAGCATCCCGTCTTCTTCTTTCGGCTGTGCCTGAAATTCCGGATCGAGTTGTTGGCGCACCCAGTTGGCATACATGTCGATGCCAAACACGTCGCGCATGGTAAAGGGAATTTCACCGCCGCCGACGCGTGCGCCGACTTCCAGAAAATAGAAGCCGTCGTCGGCGCTAATGATCTCCATGTGGAAGGCGCCTTGGCGCAGATCGAGCGCCCGCAGGCAAGCGTCGGTAAATTTCAGCAGCTCGGCTTGAAATTCGCTCTCGGCCAGGACGATGGAACCCAGTGGTTTGCCATGGGCAAAATCGAGGCAGGTGCCCAGATAGCGCGATGCCTTTTGAAACCGACTCTCGCCCCCGGACACAAGCCCGTCGACATGGTAGATCGGACCGCTGATGAACTCTTCACACTCGTATTCCGACAAGGGCAAATTCGGCAACAGATGTTCCAGTTCCTCTCGCGTGGCGATCCGGTGCACACCGGCGCTGGCAGCCCCGGAACGGGGTTTGACGATGAGCGGATAGCGCAGCGTGTGGAGCGCCTCCATGGTGGTGCTTCGAGCATCCATGGCGATGAAGCGGGGCGCCCGCAACTGCGCTGCCAGCACGCGATTTTTCATCACCGTTTTATCGCGGAAACGCGCCACCTCGTGCGGACGATCGCCGGGAATGTCATGAATGGCCCGCAACTCCCCGGTGACCGTGAGATCAAATTCCGACAAGGAGATCAGGCGATCGATGCCTCCCAATACTTGATGGCATTCCGCCACCGCCGCTGACAAGACAGCCAGGTCCTTGAAGTCGGGCACGATCACGACATGCAGCGACGGCTTATTGTCGAGAACCGTCGCGCCCTCTGGTGTCACGATATACGCCACGCGATGAAGCGTGTGATCGATATACCGCTCGTACGCCGAAAATTCGTCGCACCAACGATTCATGACGACACAACGTAAGGATTGTTTTTCCAAGATGATGTCTTCCATTGATCGATAGGTCTCGATAGATCTCGAGACCTATCGAGATGAATGCAGTCAGAGGTGCTGTCGCTGGATGAGACTCAGGCGGCGGCGTCTTGCTGCATGAATTGGATGCTGTTCTCCGCTTGTCTGAGATAGGCATCGACTGTCCGCCTTTCATCAGCGGCAAACAGGACGTGCCCCATGCGACCGCGAAAGTCGGTTAATTGGGGAATGGCATCGCCGGCCTGAAAGTACAGCTCGACCTCTTCGCAACCGGCCATGGTGCGCACATGCTCCAGACCCGTCGCTCCGCCGAATCGACCGGCGCTGTCAAATGAGAGAAAACGTACGCCTGCAACGCCTCGTCGCGTATGCGCCGGATCAACGATGGCCGGATTCTCCGCCGCACAGTAACTGCGGATCATCGTCGCCGGCAGTGACAATCCTTGCGTCAATTCCACCAGGCGGTAGATGCG
>DATLIB010000151.1:0-3112 GCA_035539595.1 Noviherbaspirillum sp. | reverse complement strand
GAGTCGTTGAAATAGCTCTCTAATCTTGATCCTGATTTCAAAGCATTGATTCTCGTCCGTACAGACCTCAAGAAGTTTATTCAGCTCGTTGATGGCATCAACAAGATTGCCGCGAATGGTTTGAGTCGACATGCGTATTTCTCCGTTAGTCATTCAGTCATTCAGTTAGGACTTACGCAACACTGTCCCGGCAAGGCGCGTTGCCGCAGACAGTACGTCTAGTACGACAAGGCAACACAACGCGGCTGGGGCGGTTTTGCGTAAGTCCTATTTAACAATCGGCCGGATAGTCCGCAACTCCACGCACACATTTGTATCTGCCTATGAAGATTTGGTTGTTCATACCATAGCCTTACGCAGTAGTCCAAAATTTTCTGGTGGAAATCAGATTGCTCCGCTTGCTTTGGAAGCCGAATCAAAAGACCGAGAGTCGGCGAGATCTTTCCTTCTGCAACAATAACGACATCGAGCAGTTTTCTTAACACTGGCTCAATACCGCACTTTTATCGTCTTGCAAAGAGAGGGCGCGATACAGAGAGGAACTGGTGGTCGTGCCAATCAGATCAAGGATGCGATAGGCGCATCCTTTGCCACAGTTCACTATCTCGTGGCGTTCTTCTTTGTTGGTTGGACATGATGCGTTGCTGCTGACGCATTGCTACCTACCGGCTCTCGGTCGTTTTTATGCACCATTTTTCATCGAACTCCTGCCTCAACAGAAAGGGAGCATGAGTACAGTTGAACATGCTCCCGGTGAATTTGGTTCCTCTACTTCCGGGCGAGTGTCGGTCTTCCCAACTATCCAGAACGGTCGATTGTCGTCCAGGAACTAAAGAGCAGCGCTCTTGCCGTTCCCACGACGCTGATTACACACCGGCGCGAGCGACGAACAATATGCCATGCGGATGTCCACACGGCATATCGCGCGCCCGCGCTTCACCTGGTGATATTCAGCCGGGAATACGGGCGATGACTTTGATCTCGAAGTCGAACCCTGCGAGCCAGTTGACGCCGATCGCCGTCCAATTTGGATAAGGCGCTTCCGGGAAGACTTCGCTTTTAACGGTCATGATCGTGCCGAACTGATTTTCGGGATCGGTATGAAAGGTCGTCACGTCGACGATATCGTCAAGCCCGCATCCACCCGCTTGCAGGGTCGCCTCAAGATTGGCGAATGCCAGACGGACCTGAGCCTCAAAGTCCGGCTCGGGCGAGCCATCGCTGCGACTGCCGACGTGACCGGACACGAACAGGAGATCACCTGATCTGATCGCTGCGGAATAGGTATGTGAAGTGTAGAGGTCATGCCGACCGGCGGGGAAAATGGCGTCACGTTTCATCATTGGTTATCTCCATCAAAGGGTCGAAGCCGACCCGGTATTAACGTTATGGGACTTTAAGGGTTCGTGCTTCCCTGATAAACGAGCAAATCCAACCATCACTATTTGTATAATCCAAACAATCCCAAAAGTATGTGGAGTAAAGATGGATCGTTTCGATGCAATGCAGGCATTCGCTCGGGTGGTAGAAGCCGGCAGCTTCACTAAGGCGGCCCAGACACTTCACATGAGCAAGACCACTGTGACGCAACTGGTGCAACAGCTGGAGGCTCGGCTGCGCGTCAGGTTACTCAACCGCACCACGCGCAAGGTCAACGTCACTGCCGACGGCGCCGTCTATTACGAGCGCGTGGTACGGTTGCTGGCCGACATGGACGATGCCGAGACCAGTCTGTCCAACGCATCGGTATTGCCCAAGGGCCAGCTGCGAGTGGATGTGCCCAGCCCGCTGGCGCGCATGATTCTGGTACCGGCATTGCCTGCATTCCACGCTAAATATCCCGACATCCAGCTCGACATGGGCGTAAGCGATCGCACGGTGGACTTGATCGGCGAGAACGTGGACTGCGTCGTGCGCGGTGGCGAACTCACCGACCAGTCTTTGAGGGCTCGGCACGTGGGCGACCTACAGCTTGGGGTTTATGCAGCGCCGAGCTACCTGGAACGCGCCGGCACGCCGTCGCACCCGCGAGAGCTGGAAGACACGCATCACCGCATCGTGGGTTTCCTATGGGCGCGTACCGGCAAGGCCTTTCCGTATGCCATGCGCCGCGACGGCGAGAGCGTCAAGGTGCAAGGCCGCTACGTGCTGGCGGTCGACGATGGTAATGCCTACCTCGCGGCCGGCTTGGCCGGCATGGGAGTTCTTTGGTTGCCGGACTACATGTCCAAGGCGCACTTGGCGCGCGGCGAATTGTTGCCGCTGTTCGAGGGCTGGCGTCTCGATCCGATGCCGATGTACGTGGCGTTTCCGCAGAATCGACATGTCAGCATCAAGCTGCGTGTGTTCATCGATTGGGTTGTTGAGCTGATGGCTCAGCATGCACCTATCGCCGACCGAGATGATGCGTGACTACAGCGTTGGGGGTACGGCGAGGAGAGCCGGCATTACGACGATTTTGGCCAATGATCGCTTAGACACCGCACAAGGCTGAACTCGTACCATGACGATGCATCTAACTTTGCATCATGGCTTTCTTGCGGGCGACGTCTGCCCAAAGCCCCACTCCGTTCCCTGCCGGTATCCGGCCTTGTCAAGGCGCCCCGCCCTGTCTTTTGCCCGTATGCGCTACGCGTCGGGTATGTGCGGTTTTTTTATGAATTCCAACAACGCCCATATTCTATTCATCGTGGGAGGCATGTCCGTTACGCTGAACGTATTGGGGCAGGCCTTACAGGCGCGTGGGCATCATGTCGCCCTCGAACTTGCCAGAGCGGATGTCGAACAGCGTGCGGTAGCCACCCAACCGGATCTGATTCTGCTGGACATCATGCTGCCGGGCAGCGATGGCTTGCAAATATGCCGTAAGCTGAAGGCGCGCGAGGAACTGCGGGAAACGCCGGTGATTCTGCTGACCGCAGCGGCGAACAAGCGTATGGCATTGGCCGGTTTCCATGCCGGTGCGGCAGATTGCGTCAGTCGGCCATTCGGCATCGAAGAAGCGATCAGGCGCATCGACATCCACCTCAATCTGCGGGCGATGCAGAAGGAAGTGTTGCAACATCGCCAGATCGAAACGTCGCTGCAGCAAGCGCATCGTCATCTCGAACGA
>DATLIB010000150.1:0-5644 GCA_035539595.1 Noviherbaspirillum sp. | reverse complement strand
TCCGTTCCGCACGATACTTGCTTAAAGAGCACCGTCGTCTGCATTTCTCCAGGCAGGTTCGGGTCGTCGAACTTGTCCGTATAGCGGATCTTCTCGAATGGCACGAGTTCATGGTATTCGCCGCCAAACGAATGGCTGTTTCCCGTCGTGAAGTTCGTGAACGACATCTTGTAGGTGCCACCCACTTTTGCGTCCATGTAATGAACCTTGCAGGTGAAACCGTATGGCGGAAGCCACTTGGCCATGGCATCAGCGTTCAAGAAAGCGCGATAGACACGCTCAGGGTTCGCGCGAAGCACGCGATGAAATCGGACTGTTCCTGTGGACATAATCAAATTCTCCTTTTGACTTACGGTTTAGAGGGGGCTCGCGACTACTGGTCTTGCAGGGGACAGATGATGCTATGACGCATAACCTTGTGTTGCGTGCCTCGCACAGCGAATGCGTTCCAACACATAGTAGTCTTTAGTTGAACAAGGTATCGATAAATTCCTGAGTGTTCAACGGGATCAGTCGCCGGCTCGGATCTCTATCTTGACTCGAGCCGACTCCATTTCAGGCAGCAGCTAAACGGGTAAAAGCTTCGCCCAGTAGCCACGACACGAAGAGCAGGAATGCCATGAACATCGCGAACATTGCGGAAATCCGGCGGCCGTCTGCCTGGTTTTCGATCACTGCCGGCCTGCCGTATCCGATGCCGGCCACATAAGCGACGAACACCGTGGACAGGTAATGCACGGCGCCGAACATTTCACCCAGCTCGCCCTTGCGGGGATGGTCGATCAGGAGGTGCGACAGCAACACGAGAAGCAGATAGGCGACCGCCGCCGACAGCGGCGGAAGATAGAGGCCGAAGGACTCGACCCAGCGCCTTACTGCCGGCCGCGACCGCGCCAGCAGCGGCAGCACCAGGTTATGCATGATGCCGATAATGAAAATAAGCTTGACCAGCACGGTCTTGTGCAAGCTGGCGCTTCCCAGCGCGAGGTTGTGCAGGTTGGTTTCGCCCTGGCGATTGTGCGCGCGGAAAAATTCAGAGGATTCGACGCTGAGCACGCGCTGGAACCAACTGATCTCCTCGAGCGCGGCCAAGGCCACGAGCGCGCTCAATCCGGCAATTCCAACCACCTCCAGACTCAGCCGCGGGCCGCGGCGCGCCCGCTCAATCGCCACAAATCCCAGCAGGACAGCCATCACGGCAAAACACAGGAACTGCATCCATTCGACGATGCCGTCCTCTCCCAGCAGGTGCCACAGGGGAGCCAGGTCCGTGCCCGAGCGCGCGACTGTTAACGCGAGCACGCCGACATTGATGCCGATCGCCGTAGCGATCACCGGATGAAGATACCAATTGCGAGTTGCCACAGATGTTATTCCCTTCTAGTTTAAAAACGCCGCCGCCGTCGCTGCCAATGCCTTCCGACGGGATCGCCCAACGAATCACGAATGCTTGCCTAAGCGCGAGGCCCATTGCGGCAGGCCGCTCCCCCAACGCCAGCATCTCTCCGCGAGCGCCATGAGCGCCCAGGCCCATAAAAAGGGATCGAGCAGCGCATCCCACAGATTACCCGTAGGCAGACGCAGCACGGCAAAGAGGGTCATGCCTGCAAGCAGTGCAAGCGATTGCGGGCGTGCCTGGCCGAGGATGGCGGTCGCCGCGCATGCGGCGGCGATGAACAGCGCCAGCAGCGGTACGCTTTCGCGTCCAAACCCCCAATAGTAGTAGCCCTGCGAAACCAAGCCGATCGCGTCGAGATAAAGAACGCCACCCGCCAATACGATAGGCATTGCAAGAGCCGGGGTCATGGCTGCAGTGGCGGGCGTGCCTAGCCAGGCCGAGTGCAGCCTGACCAGGCAAAGCCCAACGAGGAGTCCGCTCGGCCACTGGAAGGCCAAGCCGAGCCAGTATGTCAATGACGCTTCGCCAGGCAGTGCCTGCAGGCCGACCGCGCATATCACTACAAGTGCAACGGTGCGGCGCGAGAGTTGCCATGTGCGGGGCCAAAGCGCGGTCGCCAAGGCGGCGAGCACGACCGCCCAGCCCAGCCGTCCGTAGATGATCTGCCACTCCAGTTCCGGCAAACTCATTGCAGCTCTTCTCCATGATCGATTCGGTAAACGTGATGCGCGATCGCGGCGCGCCGGGAAGTATAGGTCACATGCAGTTCATCGCCCAGCTGCTGCAATGTCGGATACGAGAACTCTTCGCCGGCGTGACCGCTGGCCACGTCGAAGACGTGCTTCCAGGAGCGCGCGTCCTGCGAGATGGATAGGCGAAGAATGTTGCGAGAAGATCTACCTTCTGTCGCGTGATTGTGCAAAAGCAGGAAGCCGCCCTTGGCGAGTCGCAGGGCGGCCACCGAGCTGCTGTGGTTGGGCATGTCCAGCGCGGGCAGGTCCTCCCAACTGATGCCGCCGTCGCGGCTGAAGGCTTGCTGCACCCGGCGTTCGTCGCTGGCATCGCGCATCCACGCATGCGCTTCAAGGGAGGACACCGGGACGATTGCCGGTTGCAGCGTTGTCGTGCGCTCGCCGATGCGCGCAAGCCACCTGGGAGAACCGTCATTGTCGAAGGCCATGATCATCGGATACTTCACGCCAAGTTCGAAGTAAGCCGGTAACCACCATCCCCCGTCCGCCAGTCCGACCGGTGTGGTCCGGACCAGGACGCTGGTGTTAAACAGCGGGGACATTGGCAGCAGCCGCTTTACCTTGAAGCTTTCTCCGTGGTCGGAGGAGACGAGGTGGGCGATACGACCAGCTGCCCAGCCACCCAAGCCTGTCGCCACCACGAACAGATTGACCTTCCCGTCCCGGGCCGTCCAGGCAACCGGGTTGCCGATTCGGCGGATGCCCATGCCCAGCGCCGCACCGAGCGAAGCCCGGCTCGCCACTTCGCGTGGCGGGCTCCACTTTCCGTCTGCCCAGCGGGATGAATAAACCTTCACATCCGGCCCACTCTCCCGGCTGCCGGCCCACCAGAATGCCATCATTTCATCTCCCGGCATGGCGGCCAACGAACTGGCATGCGCCGATGGCACGCCCGACGGCATGGGAATGAGCGAGGCAGAAAGCTTGGTAAGCGTCACATGACGTGGTTTGGCAATCTCGACGAGGGCAAGAGCGCTTGACGCGCCGTGGCTGGCGGACCAGCGTTTGACCTCTGCTGCCAAAGCCGCCAGCAGCGCGGCGCAACATGCGAGAACGACAAGCCAGTGCGTCCGTCCCGCGAAGGATCCTGCTGCGGGATGCCGCATATTGGTTTGCCGGTTTGCTGTTCCCGCGGCCTGTTCGATGCTACCTGCTTCGTTCCGGCCGCCAGCATCCCGTTGGGAAAACAAGATTCGCACTTTTCTCTCTCCTACAGGCGGGCGACGTTGCCGCTTGCGCGTCGGTCCGGGCGCTGCAGGACGGTTGGGTCAATAAGCAGGTTACTGAACACCCGCGGCGACAGCGCAAAGCGTGATCGTGCAGGTGCTCTCAACGGCGCACGCATTGGTAATAAGGAATGATTGACAAAATTGGCCATGTTACCCGTTCTCTAACTCTCTCTGTGATGGCTCATGGCGCTCATGTTTCGTTGATATGCGCACTTGTCCTTTGGGTACGATTCGCCGGGGGATACCAGGCGCATCGCACAACCGCTATCGTAGCAAGAGAATGGGATACGTGAGGTACGAAGCATCGTCAATGCATGTGATGGAAGCGGACGACAAGGATGCGCGCGAGATTGCAGCCTGCGATAATGAATGCCGATCCCCTTACTGCCCGAGTTGCCATGACTGACGCCCTGCCATTCGATCCGCCTTATTTTTCTGTTGAGAGAACTGCGCAAGGTGTGCGGGTCATTGAAACCGACGCTGACGGCAGCCGGCAGGAGCGCATGGTGCCGGCTGGAGAAGCAGCCGGCCTGCTGATCGACATCTCGAATGAGGCGTCTGTGGCAATCGTAGCCACTGCAGCCACGCGTAGTAGTCCGAAAAAGGGCGCGCGGTCGCTTTCTGGTATGCCGCCAGGTTCTACCCTTCTCGCAGTCCCATTTGCCGAGAAGGATGCGGCCAAGAAGCTCGGTGCGCGCTGGAATGCCGAGCGTCGGTCATGGTATGCGCCACCTGGCATCGACGTTTCCCTTTTCAGCCGCTGGCGCACCGACGAAGCCGACTCGTAAACACCCGGTGACCACGCTCGACGGAACGCCATGTCTTGAAGGGCAGGAGATGGCTGCACTGAGCCGAGTTGTCGCGTGACGGTTTGCGTGGCGACACCGGCGCCTTTGACGCGCATCGATGCTGAGCATACCTGCGTACTTGGACAATCGAACCAGTTCCTCGCCGTCGAACGGTTCGATCGCGAATCATCCTGACGGCCGCGTCGCATGGTCGCCCGCCTACGACATCGTTGCCTACAGCGTCTACCTCAATGGTCGGGGACATGCGTTGCGTTTTGCTCCCGATTAGGCGAAGTGGCAAGAACTTACCCCGGAAATGCTTCACGCATTCACCAACGAGGCCGGTATTGTCGAAGCGCCGTTGCGCAAAACGATTTCAGACGTATGCGCGCGCTCTCTCGACTTGTGGCCGCAAATGATTGCAGAGAGCCAGCTGCGCGACGATCAGAAGAAGCGCCTGCTCGACTTCATGATGTCGCGGCCGATGATGCAAAGCCGCATCAAGCGGCGCAAGTAGCCGAATTCGGATCAATCCAATCGCTCGATACCTTCGTCGTGCCAGCGCGCTTGCTCTTCATAATTCGTGGCGAATTTTTTTGCGCATGGCTGATGTGCCCTTTCAGGCTGTCGACAAAATGAAAGCGGCTCTGTTCCGGATGATTCGGTGACGAGCGCCAACATGGCCAACTTATCGACTCCTAACACCTCATTCCGTGAACTTGTAATACAAGTGACAACTCTAATTTCAACTATTCCCTGTGTAACAAGGAATAGTTGAAAGGCATGGTTGTGAGTTATTTATTGCTTGACCGCATTTGTACCACTGCAGGCTCTCACGTTTACCGCGCCCGACGTTTACAAGAGGGAGTACAAGAGGGCACGCCCACCACCTTGAAAGTGCTTGATCTCGCCGATACCTTTCCCGCGCAAGCAGCGCGCTTTCGACGCGAGTATGAAATGCTGCAAGCGTTGGATATCGCAGGGATTGTAAAACCCAGCGCGCTGCTCGACGAACAGGGACAGCTGTCGATGGATGTGGGAAACATCGTCGGTGAACCGCTCGAAGCCATCCTGAATCGCCACCGGCTGGATTTGCCGACCTGCCTTCGTCTGGCCTGCCAACTGGCAGACGTTCTGGCCGCTCTGCACGCCAGCCATATCATTCATCAAGATCTACGTCCGGTTAATTTCATGGTGACGCCGGAAGCACGGATGTGCCTGCTCGACTTGAGTCTGGCCCTCTCCGATACGCAGCAGATGGCTTCCGCAAGCAATCCTCCGATGGAAGCCTGGCCTTATGTGTCCCCCGAGCAAACCGGGCGCATGAGCCGTCCGCTGGATTACCGGACCGATTTTTACTCGTTGGGCGTGACGCTCTACCGCATGCTGACCGGCCAATTGCCGTTCGCCGCTGAAGATCCGCTGGCATGGGCGCATTGCCACATCGCCCGCATCCCGCCATCGCCGCGCGATCTC
>DATLIB010000149.1:0-7218 GCA_035539595.1 Noviherbaspirillum sp. | reverse complement strand
TCATCCCCTGGTCAATCCGGTTGCCATTGCGGTGGCCCTGCTGGTGTTGATCCTGAGCGCGACCGACACGCCGTACACCACTTATTTCGACGGTGCGCAGTTCGTGCATTTTCTGCTCGGCCCGGCCACGGTGGCGCTGGCGATTCCGTTGTATCAGCAACTCGACAAGCTGCGCCGCAACTGGTTCGCGATGTTGGTCAGCGCCTTGTTGGGCGGCGGTGCCGCCATCGCCAGTGCGATGCTGATTGCCTGGGCGCTCGGCGCATCGCCGGCGACCGTGCTATCGATTGCGCCCAAGGCAGTGACCATGCCGATCGCCATGGGCGTGGCGGAAAAGATCGGCGGATTGCCATCGTTGACGGCGGTGCTGGTGATGCTGACAGGAATACTCGGCGCGGTCTGCGCGCATGGCGTCTTCACGTTGCTGAAGATAAAGGATCATAGCGTGCGTGGTTTCGCCTTGGGCGTGACCGCGCACGGCATCGGCACCGCGCGCGCCTTTCAGGTGAGCGAAGAAATGGGCGCGTTTTCCGGTTTGGCGATGGGATTGTCGGGCGTCCTCACCGCCTTGCTGCTGCCGGTCGTGCTAAAACTGCTGGGGATGTTCTGATGCTGCCGTGCCGATGGATGATGCGCTTATCCGCGCACGTTCCTTATTCCGCCAGCAGCTTCTCGATGTCACGCATCAATTCCTTCGGCTCTGTCTGCGGCGCGTAGCGCTTGTAGACCGTGCCGTCCTTTTTCACCAGGAACTTGGTGAAATTCCACTTGATCGCCTCGGTACCCAGCACGCCGGGCGCGGCGCTTTTCAGATGCTTGAAGAGTGGATGCGCAGCGCTGCCGTTGACATCGATCTTGGCAAAGAGCGGAAACGTGACGCCGTAATTCTTTTCGCAAAATGTGCCGATTTCATCGGCCGAGCCCGGTTCCTGCTTGCCGAACTGGTTGCAGGGAAAGCCGAGCACTTCCACGCCCCGATCCCGGAATTGCTGGTACACCGCTTCCAGTCCTTTGTATTGCGGCGTGAAACCGCAGTTGCTGGCGGTATTGACGATCAGCAGCACCTTGCCGCGATACGCGCCAAGATCGGCCTCGGTGCCGTTCAGGCTGTCCGCCTTGAAGTCATGTACGGTTGTCATTACACAATGCCCAGATGTTCGGTGCCTGAACTCAGGTCGCGGTTTTGCGCGCCCTTGCCGTGGAGCTTGATCGCCAGCCGCAAGTCGTTGACCGAATCCGCATTGCGCAAGGCATCTTCGTAGCTGACCCTGCCGGATTCATGCAGATCGAACAAGGCTTGGTCGAAAGTCTGCATACCCAATTCGCGCGACTTCTTCATGATTTCCTTGATTTCGTGCACTTCGCCCTTGAAGATCAAATCGGAAATCAGCGGCGAGTTCAGCATGATCTCCACCGCCGCGCAGCGGCCCTTGGTCTCTTTCAGCGGCACCAGGCGCTGCGACACCATCGCTTTCAAATTGAGCGACAAATCCATCAAAAGTTGCGTGCGACGCTCTTCCGGGAAAAAGTTGATGATACGGTCGAGCGCCTGGTTGGCGCTGTTGGCGTGCATTGTTGCTAGGCACAAATGGCCGGTTTCGGCGAATGCGACCGCGTAATCCATGGTTTCGCGGTCGCGGATTTCGCCGATCAGGATCACGTCCGGCGCCTGGCGCAGCGTGTTCTTCAGCGCCGTAAACCAGTCGGCGGTATCGACGCCGACTTCGCGTTGCGTGATGACGCAGTTCTTGTGCGGATGCACATACTCCACCGGGTCTTCGATGGTGATGATGTGACCGTAGCTGTTTTCATTGCGGTAACCAATCATGCCCGCCAGCGTGGTGGATTTGCCGGAGCCGGTGGCGCCGACCATGATCACCAGTCCGCGCTTGGTCATGGCGATTTCCTTCAGCACTTCCGGCACGCCCAGGTCTTCCAGCTTGGGAATGGTGGAGGTAATCGTGCGCAACACCATCCCAACCTTGCCCTGCTGCACAAAAGCAGATACCCGAAAGCGCCCCAGGCCGCTGGGGCTGATGGCGAAATTGCATTCCTTGCTGCCTTCGAATTCGGCGGCCTGCTTGTCATTCATGACCGCGCGCGCCAGTTCGACGGTATGCGTCGCCGTCAGCGGCTGGTTCGACACCGGCGTCATCTTGCCGTCGATCTTGAATGCCGGCGGAAAGTCGGCGGTGATGAAAAGATCGGAGCCGTTCTTGCTGAGCATCAATCGCAGCAAATCGTGCATGAACTTGGTGGCCTGCTCCCGTTCCATGGTTGTTCCTTGTTCGGCGCGGGGATCGGCGCCCGCTGGTGGTCTGTGGAGTCTGCTGACTTAACCGGGAAATCAACTGGGGAAGTTTTCCGGCGTCTTGGCTGCCGCGCGCGCAGCGGCGGCGGAAATCACGTTGCGGCGCACCAGATCGGTCAGGTTCTGGTCCAGTGTTTGCATGCCGACATTGCTGCCGGTCTGGATCGCGGAATACATCTGCGCCACTTTCGCTTCGCGGATCAGGTTGCGGATCGCCGGGGTACCGAGCATGATTTCATGTGCGGCGACGCGGCCGGAGCCATCCTTGGTCTTCAGCAGGGTTTGCGAAATCACCGCCTGCAGCGACTCGGACAGCATCGCGCGCACCATTTCCTTTTCTTCCGCCGGGAATACGTCCACGATACGGTCGATGGTTTTGGCGGCCGACGAGGTGTGCAATGTGCCAAACACCAGGTGGCCGGTTTCGGCGGCGGTTAGTGCCAGACGGATGGTTTCCAGGTCGCGCAATTCGCCGACCAGGATCGCGTCCGGATCTTCGCGCAGCGCCGAACGCAAGGCGTTGTTGAACGACATGGTGTGCGGCCCGACTTCGCGCTGGTTGATCAGACATTTCTTCGATTCATGCACAAATTCGATCGGATCTTCGACCGTCAGGATGTGCGCGTACTCGGTTTCATTCAATTGGTTGATCATGGCCGCCAGCGTGGTCGATTTACCCGATCCGGTCGGGCCGGTCACCAGCACCAGGCCGCGCGGCTTGAGCGCAAGGTCGCCGAAGATCTTCGGCGCATTCAACTGTTCCAGCGTCAGTACCTTGGAGGGAATGGTGCGCAACACGGCAGCCGCGCCACGATCCTGGTTGAAAGCATTGACGCGGAAGCGGGCCAAGCCCGGGATTTCAAACGAAAAGTCGCATTCCAGCACTTCCTCGTACGCCTTGCGCTGGCCGTCGTTCATGATGTCATAGATCATGCCGTGCACATCGCGGTGTTCCAGCGGTGGCAGGTTGATGCGGCGCACATCGCCATGCACGCGGATCATCGGCGGCAGCCCGGCGGACAGGTGCAGGTCGGACGCTTTGTTCTTGACAGAGAAGGCGAGGAGTTCGGAAATGTCCATTTATAATCCCGGAGCTGGCGAAATGCCATGAGTGATGATGCACTGCCAAGTAAGGTGTTGCCCTAAGCAAACTGATTATGTCCTCAATCTCCGATAACTTGCAAGCCGTGCAGGCTGCGATTGCGACAGCCGCACATGCAGCCGGGCGCCGGCCCGAAGACGTGGTTTTACTCGCCGTGTCGAAGACATTCGGCGCTGACGCGGTGATCGACTCGGCCGAGGCAGGCCAGCGCGCCTTCGGTGAAAACTATTTGCAGGAAGCATTGGACAAGATGGCGGCGGTGCGCACCATGCGCCCCGACTTATTGCTGGAATGGCATTTCATCGGACCGATCCAAAGCAATAAGACGCGGCCCATCGCGGAACATTTCGACTGGGTGCATTCGGTGGACCGCGACAAGATCGCCGAGCGCCTGTCTCAGCAACGCCCGGCGCATCTGCCGCCGCTGAACGTTTGCCTGCAGGTCAACATCAGTGGCGAAGCCAGTAAGAGCGGCGTGATGCCGACGCAGGTCAGCGACTTGGCGCAACACATTGCAACGCTGCCGCAGTTGCGTCTGCGCGGATTAATGGCTATCCCCGAACCGACCGGCAATCCTGAACAGCAGCGCGCACCATTTCGAACACTGCGCCAACTCGCGGAAAACCTGCGTGCATTGGGACTTACACTGGATACGTTATCGATGGGTATGTCGGCCGATATGGCGCCGGCGATCGCCGAAGGCGCGACCATCGTTCGGGTCGGAACCGCAATTTTTGGACAACGGAATTATGCAAACCACACTTCAGCAAACTGAACTCCGCATCGGCTTCATCGGAGGCGGCAACATGGCTACCGCATTGATCGGCGGTCTCGCGGGAAAGTTGACTGCCGGTGCCAACATCCATGTGGTCGATCCCAACGCCGATGCCTTGCAAAAGCTGCAGCAGCAGTTTGGCGTTTCGACCGCGCCGACCATCGATGCTGCGCTGGCGCGCTGCGATGTCATGGTGCTGGCTGTCAAGCCGCAACAGATGAAGGAAGTGGTTGCGCAACTGCGACCGCATGTATCAACGCAACTGGTGCTGTCGATTGCCGCCGGCATCCGCGCTGTCGATCTTGCGCGCTGGCTGGGCGGACACGATGCCATCGTGCGCGCCATGCCCAATACGCCGGCATTGATCGGCCAAGGCATCGCCGGCATGGTGGCGACTGCCGGCGTTTCGCCGGAGCAGCGTGAGGCTGCCGACGCCATTCTGCGCGCCGTCGGTGCCACCGTCTGGCTCGACGACGAGGCCTTGATCGATCCGGTGACCGCTGTTTCCGGCAGCGGTCCGGCGTATGTGTTCTATTTCATCGAAGCGATGCAGCAGGCGGCGCAGGAAATGGGATTGACCGAGACGCAGGGGACGCAGCTTGCGGTTGCCACATTCGTCGGCGCCGCGCAACTTGCGGCGCGGTCGCCGGAACCGGTTTCGCTGCTGCGGGAACGGGTCACCTCGAAAGGCGGTACAACCTATGCGGCGCTGAGCAGCATGGAAGCCAGCGGCATCAAGGAAGCGATTGGCAAAGCGATGCACGCAGCGGCCGCACGCGGCAAGGAACTGGGCGAGGAATTCGGACGGGACTGAAGCAGCAGGAGTGCCTTGCACCGGGTGTCATGCGCGACAAGCGGCGTATCAATATCAAGACCGCGACAGCAGCCTCTGTAAGGCCGGTTTCAGCGAGCGCCAAGTGCGCAGCCCGGCCGATCCTGCCTGCAAGCATAAGGACAAACGACGTGGCGTGAACAGTGCCAGTCCCAGCGCCAAGCCGGCAATCCATTCCGGATGCCGGCGGCAACGTTCAAGGATGCGCAAGCCGACCTGCAGCGAGTCCAGCTTCCGTTCCAGCGCTTGCGTTTGGTGCAACAGGTCGATGCGTTGCAGCTTGCATTCGGTGGCCAGACGTTGCCGCCGCAAGGCGATCATTTCTGTCCGGGTGATCATGGGTGCGGTTGCAGCATTTCGGCGTCGCGTGACAGTACGCTTGTGCTGTAGGCCAGCAGTTGTGGTTTGCCGCGATACTGACGATGCAAGCGCAAACCTATTGCCACGCCGGTGATACCGAACAAGACACTCAAGGTAAGCAGGATGCCGATGCGGTGCGTGTCCCAATACAGCACGACCACCAACAGCGCGGCCGCGACAATGGCAATACCGAGGCAGAACATTGCAGCCAGTGACCATAGCAGGTAGGAGAAATAGCGCAGCGATTCTTCCTGAACCTCCGCTGCGACCAGTTCCATGCGTGTTTGCGCCATCGCCAACAGCGTGGCGACGAGGCGTGCGACCGATTCGGCAAGCATCGACTAACGGCGTCCGATCCAGAGTCCGGCGACCAGACCGGCGAGTGCGCCCACGCTGATCGATTGCCAAGGGTGCGCCTGCACGTATCGATCGGTGTTTTCCAGTGTCGCGCGGGCCTTGGCAGCAATTTGCTCTTCCAGTTCGACCAAGCCGGTTGCGGCGTTGCCGAGCGTGGACTCGAAGCGGGCGCGCGCCCGCAGGTAATTTTCATGAACTTGCGGCCCGGTGTCGCGCAGCAGGTGTTCCGCGTCCCCGATCACCGAGCGTAAATCGTCAATCAGCTTGTCGCGGGATTCGCCGCGTTGGCCATTGGTTTCCATGTCTTGCTCCTCTCTTGTTTCACTTGAGTGTAAGCAAGGAGGGCAAGTACATCTTGCGGACAGTCAAACTCTGTCCGAGGAAGAATTTAGGGCCCGCGCAGGGCGTAGTCGAGTGCGATACCAGCAAAGACGGCAGCGCCGAGCCAGTTGTTGTGACGGAAGGCAGCGAAGCAACCCATACGGTCGCGTTCCCGGATCAGCCTGTAGTGATAGAGCGCGCAGCCGGTTGCAACCAGCAAGCCTGCGATGAACCAGGCGCGCAAGCCGTATTGCCAGCCCACCAGCAGGATGATCGTGAAGCTGACTGCATAGCACAGCATGACCGCCAGCACGTCGAAGCGCCCGAAGGTAATGGCGGACGTCTTGATGCCGATCTTGAGATCGTCGTCGCGGTCCACCATGGCGTACTCGGTATCGTAGGCCACGGCCCAGAAAATGTTCGCGATCAATAGCAACCATGCCGCAGGCGGCACGGCATTCTGGACTGCGGCAAATCCCATCGGAATGCCAAAGCCAAAGGCGATGCCGAGATAGGCTTGCGGGATCGCGAAAAAACGCTTGAAGTAAGGATAGCTCGCTGCGATCAGGACGGCGGCGACCGACAGTTGTTTGGTCAGCGCGTTGAGCGGCAGGATCAAGGAAAACGCCGCCAAGGCCAGCACAGCCGCCACCATGAGTGCCTCCCATGCCGCCAGCTTGCCGCTGGTCAGCGGTCGCTCGGCGGTGCGCTTGACGTGCTGATCGAAGTCGCGGTCGGCAAAGTCGTTGACGGCACAGCCGGCGGAGCGCATGAGCACCGTGCCGAGGGTGAAGATCGCAAGCAGTGTCCAATCCGGCTTGCCGTCCGAGGCCAGCCACAAGGCGGCCAGGGTGGGCCAGAGCAAGAGCAGGATGCCGATCGGTTTGTCTATCCGAATCAAGCGCGCATACAGGGCAAGGCGGTTCATGTGGCGGAGTGATGATTGTTATTTGAAGTGTGTGTCGTGCCGGTTGCTCAAGCGTCCATCAAGCGTCCGTGGCAGGTGCCTCGGCCAGCATTGTCACGCCATGCAGGTCGCAGGAAAGTACCGCCTGCCGCACTGCTTCGATCGCGGCCCGCCGGGTAAAGCTTTTACGCCACGCGATGACCACCCGCCGCGACGGAACCGGTTGAGTAAACGGCACGTAACGCAGCATGCC
>DATLIB010000148.1:0-30428 GCA_035539595.1 Noviherbaspirillum sp. | reverse complement strand
GTGCTGGCCTTGCTGCAACAAGCCACCGGCTATGTCGCTGCTGAAGGGCCAGCCTGCGATCTTCCCGAGCGGCGCTTTGGCAACGCGGTATTAAGCCGCTACCCGATCCTGTCGATGCGCAGCATTGACTTGTCCTTCGGCAGCCGCGAGCCGCGCGGCGCACTCGACGCCGATGTCGATTGCCACGGTCATCTGCTGCGCGTAGTGGCGACCCACCTCGGCTTGCGGCCGGCGGAACGGCGCGCGCAGATCCGCAAGTTGCTGCAGATGTTCGATACCGAAGAAATGCCGGTGATCTTGCTGGGGGACATCAACGAATGGTTCGTGTGGGGTCGCGCGCTACGCTGGCTGGTGTCGCATTTTCAAGCCGTGCCGGCACCGCGTACCTTTCCCTCGCGGCGACCCTTGTTTGCCCTGGACCGCATTTGGATCCGGCCACGTCATCGCCTGGTGCATGTCGAAGTTCATACGTCGCCCTTGGCCCGGATCGCATCGGACCACTTGCCCCTCATCGCCCACATCGACGGCTAGAGCGGTTTGCCTTGGTCCGTTACTCCGTTACGCCCTCTGGTGTGGTCCACCCGGCATCGCTTGTTCCGGCGCACGACCGATCAAGACCGGTGCCGTCACCGGATCGAAATCGCTCCAGTCGCCGTTCTCGATGGTGCCTTCCGCACGTTCCAGATCCGCGCCGCCGCCAGCGCGTAGCACGTTGATGGCGTGGTCTTCATGCGCATGGTCGGCCACCGCCACCGCGACGAACATGCCGGACTGGCGCAGGGGAGCGGCGTTCTCAGGGTCTTCCGCATGTTCGCCAGTCTCGCCCTTTTCTTTCATCTGTGACAGTCCACCGACCAGTCCACCCACATGCGCGCCCACCAAGCCGCCGGTGATCGTCCCGACCGGACCGAGAAAGGGTGTAGCGGCCACGCCGATGGCTGCACCGGCGGCGGCCCCCAAAGCGACCCCCTTGTTGGATTCCTTGGCGCCCGGCGAGAGTGCGCGGTCGCCGCCGATCGGAAAGGTGTCGTGCTGACCCGCCGGATTCACAAAAAAGCAGGAAATCCGTTCGCGCGCAAAACCGCTACGTACCAGTTCTTCCACTGCCTCGTCGGCTGCTGCTTGCTGCTCGAATCGGCCCGCAATAATGGTTGCCATACCCGCTCCCTTCCTGAACAAAGACAATGTACTTATGAGCGCAAGGTTTCCCGTTTAGTTCGGTAGCTTCTGCCTGCGCTGGCGCGCCCATGTAATTTTTTCGCAACGGCGGTAAAAACTTGCGTGCCGTCTGCGCCTCGGCATACCTTCTTGAGGCGACTTGCCGCCCGGCCCGCGACTTGCATATCGAAGCACGACTTTGACTGGTATGGGAAAGGACATCCGATGACGCCTTCTTCTGGGCGCAGCGGTTTTTCCGCGGCGCGTTTGGTTAACGCTTCTGTCATCGATGTGGAGGAAAAAGAGGCCGCCATTGTGTCGGTCCACGAGAACGGGCCCGAGATGCAGGCCTGTATGCGTTTGAACGACGGCACTCAGCTACTGGTTCCTGTCAGCCTGTTGAGCGAAGAGGAAGAGGGCGTGTACCGCCTGCCCTTCAGCTTTAATGCCGCCAGAGAGGGCAGTAGTCCTCAGCAAATGCGTTTTCCGGTAATGGAAGAGGTTTTGCAGATCGGCAAACGCACTGTCGATACCGGGCGCGGCGTGCGTCTCCACAAAACCGTTTCCGAGCGTGAAGAAGTACTGGACCAGACCTTGCGACGCGATGAGCTGGAGGTCGAGCGCGTCCCTGTTGGTCGCGTGGTCAGCGAAGATGACATCCCGCAAGTGCGTCACGAGGGCGACACGACGGTGGTGCCGGTACTGGAAGAAGTGCTGGTGGTGCAGAAGCAGTTATTGATCAAGGAGGAGCTTCGGATCACCCGCCACCAACGCGCGGTAGTGGCACCGCGCACGGTGTCCTTACGTTCGGAAAAAATTGCAGTCGAGCGCTTCGATGAAGGAAAAGCCCGGTAGGCATGGCTTATGCGTACTTTTTCCTTTCAAACCCGCACAACATTTGCCCCTCCGGGCAATCATGTTTTATAGGAGATTTCGATCATGGAAAATACCGTAATTGGCGTATATGACAGCTATGCGCAGGCACAAAACGCAATGAATGAATTGCTGTCCAGCGGGTTTTCGCGCAACCAGATACAGCTCAACCCGGATTCGGATGCCACCACCACACAAAACATCCGCAGTGCCGGCGATGAAACCGGCGGTACCGGTATCGGTCATTTCTTCCGTTCCTTGTTCGGCAGGGAAGAGCATCGCGAACACCGCGACGTCTATTCGGAAGCGGTGCGGCGCGGCAGCGTGGTGCTTACCGTGCATGCAGACAACGACGAGCAGCATGACCGCGCGGTCGAACTCATGAACCGCTATGACCCGGTCGATATCGATGAACGCGCCAGCACCTGGCGCAGCCAAGGCTGGACTGGCTACGATGAAACCGCACCGCGCTATTCCCAGGCTGAAATCGAACGCGAGCGTGGGCTGTATGCGCGAGGCGCCACCGGTACGCAAAACCTCGGTAGCGAAGAAAGCACCCGCATTCCCGTGATGGAGGAACAATTGAAGGTCGGCAAGCGCGAAGTGCAGCGGGGCGGCGTGCGCGTCTATCAGCATCTGCGCGAAAAGGCTGTGCATGAATCGGTGCAGTTGCGCCAGGAACATGTGAACGTCGAACGTCACCCGGTCGATCAACCGGCCAGCGAAGCGGATCTTGCCGCCTTCAAGGAAGGTTCGGTGGAGATGCGCGAAATGGGGGAAGAGCCGGTCGTCTCGAAGACGGCGCGCGTGGTGGAAGAAGTCGTCGTCGGCAAAAATGTCACGCAAGAGACTGCCAACATCGACGACACTGTGCGCCGTACCGATGTCGAAGTCGAGCAGCTTGGCGCCGGTACCCAGACCCGTGGCACGGACTACGCCGATACCATGGCATCGGCCGATGATGCCGATTTCCGCACCCACTGGCAAAACGCCTATGGCAGTTCAGGCGGACGTTATGAAGAGTATGACGATGCTTATCGTTACGGCTCGACCATGGCTGGCAGCGGGCGCTTCAAAAATTACCGCTGGGAAGATATCGAACCGGATGTTCGCAGCGACTGGGAATCCCGGCATCCGGGCAGTACGTGGGATAAGGTGAAGGATGCAGTGCGCTATGGCGCCGAAAAAGTGTCGGGCAGGCAACGGCACTAAACGGAGTAAGCGCTAACCGGCAGCCGTTCCGGTCCCCGGTCAATGCCCCTCTCTTTCGAGAGGGGCATTTGCGATCTGCGCGTTCTGTGGCGCAGCGCCTCAGTCGCCCAGTTTTCCTTCTCCTGCCAGTTGTCGGATGATACGGACCGTATCGATATCCGACTCCTTATAGGCCGATTTGCGGAAGTCGTTATAAAACGCTTCCGCCGTATCTTCCGCTTCGCTCGCATCGTCGTCATACACAAAGCGCACGAACAGAATATTTTCTTCCGGCTCTTCAATCGTCATTGTCAGACGCGAGTGCGGCATGCCCTTTTGCGGCGGTATGTCGTAGTGCACTTGTTGCAGCGGCAAAAAATTCACACGGTCATGCACGACCAGTTCGCCGTACTGCAATTCGCGCGTGAGCGACAGTTCGGATTTTTCCGTGATGGTGCAGCGGTCGAGTTGAGGGACGAAGGCCTTCGGCGTTTCCGCGCGCAACACCAAACCGCGCCACAATTGCGCGCGCGACAGACGATCGATAAGAGGATTGAGCGGATCGTTGATCTCAACGAGATGGGTGAATTTCATGATGTGTTACACGAGTCAGACAGTCGTCGCCAGTGTAATACCAATCCGCACCCGGCAGGCGACATGAAAGCGCCCCTTTTCAAGTGCGGATGCAGATCGTATATCAGAAAAACTGCGACCACTCCTCGACCCAGGCCGGCACCGCATCGCAGGCCATCGGCTTGGCGATGTAGTAGCCCTGGGCATACGTGCAGCCCAAGTCGCGCAGCAAGTCCCAATCTTCACGTGTTTCCACGCCGACCGCGACCGAATTGAGGCGCAACTTGCGCGCCATGTCGAGACAGGAACTGAGGGCAATATGCATTTGCCCGTTCTCGAAGGCGCCCACCACGAAAGAGCGGTCGATCTTGAGTTCGAGAAAAGGAATGCGCAAGAGTTGGGTCAGGTTGGCGTGCGCGGTGCCATAGTCGTCCACCGACAAGCCAAAGCCTTTCATGCGCAAACGCACCAGATTTTCCAGGCACACCGGCAGTTCGGTCATCGCCATCAGTTCGGTGATTTCGAAGGTCACGTAGTGCGGCGCAATGCCGTGGCGGCCAACATGGGCAAGAATTTGTTCCGAGAGCCCCGGCTCGGTGAGCGCGGTAGACGACAGGTTGATTGATACCGACAGCATCAAGCCCTGGTCGTGCCAGGCACGGCAGGCGGCGACCGAGCGTTCGATTACCTTCCAGCTCAACTCTTCCATGCGGCCGCTGGCTTCCAGCACTGGAATGAACGATGCTGGCGTCAGCACGCCGTGCTGCGGGTGGCGCCAGCGCGCAAAGGCTTCCACCGCATTCACCTTGCCGGTCGCTAGCTCCACCTTGGGCTGGAAGAACGGTTCGAATTGATCGGCCTCCAGACCGGCTTTGATTTCCTGCAGGGTGAAGAGCGGAGGCCTCTGCCTGGCTTGATCATCGCGCTGCACGGGCGGCCGGTATTGATCAAGCAGGCTTTGCAGTATTTCCGGCGTCGCCGGCTTTTCAAAGCTGCCCAGCAGATTGACGCCATAGGCCTTGGCCATCGTTTCCACCGAAAACAGTAACGCCGGACCCAGCGCACTGGTCAGCACGACCGCAGTCGGATGATGGTCGTTGGCCAAGTGGCGCACTAGTTCGATGCCATCCATGTCCGGCATGTTGAGATCGACGAAACTGATATCGATCCGTTGCTGCTGGGCACGCAGAAGGTCGAGGGCGATACGGCCGTTTGCCGCCTCGACGATATGTTGTGCGCCGAGCTTGGTGAGCATCACGTTCAGCCAGTGGCGCTGGAATTCGTCATCTTCTGCGATCAAAAAATGCAGATCGGCAATCTGCACCGGAGGTTGCGTTGTCATGGTTCGCGCCCGTGCTCGCAGGGAAGTTGGGTTCTGGCAATTATGCCGTCGCTATTTCTGCAAAGAAAGGTCTTTATGCAGGGATTACCGCAGCAACAATCCAAAAACACACGGAGTTGTCAAACGCTAACGGCATGGAGGCTGAATTTCCCATAAATGCGGGATTGTTGCGCGTAATGGCTTTAGCTATAAAGACGCAACTTTCAGCAAAGCTCCGAGAATGAAAACCTTCTATGACCTGTTTGGCGTATCCCGCCATGCGACGTTAGCCGATATCGGTCAAAGTTACCGTCATTATCTGAATGCCTACATCGCTCGCAACGGCAAACGGCCCTTGTGTCAGCGCGAGCGCTTGCATCTGAAAAAAATGCGCGACGCCTATCTGGTACTGGCATTTCCCAACCGTCGCCAAGCCTATGACCGCCAACTCCGGCTGCGAGAACAACGGCGCAACCAGATGCGCAGGCGTGGCGCCACGACACTGGCAGTCATATCGCTTTTGCTCGGCCTGGGATTGATTGCCGGCGCACCGTATATGCGTGCGCGCTTTGGTACACACTATGCGCCGGAAGGCGTGGCCATGCAGCACAGTGCCGCGCCAGCAGCGATGGCCTCTGCTTACCGTCAGGCGCAGGCGGGCGAGCAGCTCAATCCAGCGTCTGCCGATAGCGTATCAATGCAAGGGCGCCGGCCGCCAACATGAACAAGGCAATCGGCCACAGGCTTGGCAGGATCTCCCCAAAACCGTTGCCTTTGAGCATGATGCCCCGCACGATGCGCAGAAAATGTGTTAGCGGCAATATTTCGCCGATGGCCTGCGCCCAACCCGGCATGCCGCGAAATGGAAACATGAAGCCGGACAACAGCATCGAGGGCAGGAAAAAGAAGAAGGTCAGCTGCATCGCCTGTAACTGACTTTTTGCCATCGTGGAAAAAGCGAAGCCGACCGCCAGCGTGGCGGCCATGAACACCACCAAGGCCAGCGACAGCAGCGCCAGACTGCCGACCATCGGCACGTCGAATAGCAGGCGTGCCGCCACCAGTACCACCGCGACTTGCACATAACCGATCAGGATGTAGGGTGCGATCTTGCCGACCATGACTTCCAGCGGCCTGACCGGCGTTGCCAGCAGATTTTCCATGGTGCCGCGCTCGCGCTCGCGGGTGATCGCCAGCGCTGTCATCATCACCATGGTCATGGTCAGGATGACCCCGATCAAGCCCGGCACGATGTTGTAACGGGAAATGCCTTCCGGGTTGTAGCGGCGCTGCACGCGAATGTCGAAGGGCGCGGGTGCGTTGTAGGCGGTGCCGGTTGCGCCTTGGAGGTCGCGCAGAGCAACCTGGCGCGCGATGGCATTCACCGTTGCCAAGGCATTGCCGGAGGCTGCCGGATCGGTCGCGTCGGCCGCCAGCAAGATCGACGGCTGTTCGCCGCGCAGCAGGCGGCGCGAAAAATCGGGCGGCACTACCAGCAAAAATTGCACGCGGCCTGCATCCAGGAGGTGATTGCCTGCGGCTTCGCTACGTGCGCGCGCCACCACGCGGAAGTAGGAAGAGTTTTCCAGGCCGCTGATCAGGCTGCGCGAGAATTCGCTCTCGTCAGCCATCACCACCGCCATCGGTAAATGCTTGGGATCGGTATTGATGGCATAGCTGAACAGCACCAATTGCAGGATTGGCACGCCCACCATCATCGCAAAGGTCAGGCGGTCGCGCCGCAACTGGCGGAATTCCTTGATCAGGATGGCGAGAAAGCGCGACCAGTTCATGACGGGAAATTATCCGAGGACTGTTGCATCAAGGCGATGAAGACGTCTTCCAGGGTGGCATCCACGGTCGTGATGCGCAGGTCCTGTGTCCGGTGGGATGCCAGCGCCGCATCCAGCACCGCTGCGGAGGCCGCGCTCACATGCAGCGTATTGCCGAAGGCGGCGACCTGCAGTGCCGAGTTGGCGCGTAAGGTCTGCGTCAGCTCGGCCAGCGCGGGGCCGCTGATTTCACAGGTCGCCAATCCGGCGCCGGCGATCAGTTCATCAGCCGTGCCCTGCGCCAGCAGGCGACCGTAGGCGATATAGGCCAACTGGTGGCAACGCTCCGCCTCATCCATGTAATGCGTCGATACCAGCACCGTCAGTCCATGGGCGGCGAGTGCGTGCAAATGGTCCCAGAATTCCCGCCGCGCCTTCGGATCGACTCCGGCGGTCGGTTCATCCAGCAGGAGCAATTGCGGATCATGCAACAGGCAGGCGGCTAACGCCAGCCGCTGCTTCCAGCCGCCGGACAAGGTGCCCGCCAGTTGCGTGCGGCGGCTGGCCAAGCCCAACTGTTCCAGCGTCGCTCGCACCTTGCGCACCTGATCCGGTACGTCATAGATGCGCGCGATAAACGCCAAGTTCTCTTCGATGCTCAAATCTTCATACAAGCCGAATTTTTGCGTCATGTAGCCGACTTGGCGCTTGATCTGGCGTGCTTCCTTGCGCAAGTCGAAACCGAGACAGGTGCCGCTGCCGTCATCCGGTGTGAGCAGGCCGCATAGCATGCGGATGGTCGTGGTCTTGCCACTACCGTTGGGGCCCAGAAAGCCATAGATGCGTCCGCGCGCCACCTGCATATCGACATGATCGACCACGGTGCGCTGACCGTAACGCTTGGTCAGTCCGTGCACATCGATAACCAAGGGCGTCGCCATCACCGCACGGCCTTGGGGTTGGCTAGCCGCACCTCCACCGGCTGGCCGGGATGCAGCACTTGCGCCTGTTCCGGCAGCGGGCGCGCCTCGATCATGAACACCAGCGCCGCGCGGTTTTCCTTGCTGTAAATAAGCGGCGAGGTGTATTCCGGTGCAGGCGACAGGTAACTGATGCGCGCCGCTACCGCCGCCGTGCAGCCGTCGCAGTGCAAGACCACCCGCTGTCCCAGGCGCAGCGTGCCCAGCATGGTTTCCGGCACAAAGAAACGCACCTTGATGTGCTGCGGCGGCAACAGGCTCACAATCGGACTGCCGGCCGGGACGAACTCGCCTTCACGGTACAGGACGTCCACCACGTCGGCGGCGACCGGACTGCGCTGCGTCTTTTGCGCCAGCTTCCACTCCGCCTGCGCCAGTTGCGCTTGTGCCGCGTTCAATTCCTGTTGTGCAGCATCGATTTCATCGCTGCGCGCACCCAGCCGGGCGACGCGCAGTTGCGCCTGCAATTCATGCGAGCGTGCCTGGTCGCGCTGGACGGCAGCACGCGCTTCGTCGAGCAAGGCCGGCGCAATGAACTTGTCGGCCACCAGTTGCCGTTGTCGCGCCAGATTACTACCGGACAGGCGCAATGCCGCCTCGGCCTGCGCCAGTTGCGCCTGCAGCGCGGCGATTTCATCCGGCCGCCGGCCTTTTTTCAAATTGGCTAATTGCGCCTGTGCACGCTGCACACGCGATGCGGCTTCTTCCCGTGCGGCGCGCTCGCTTTCCTGTTCCAGCACCAGTGCCGGGGCGTTTCGTTCGATGTGGTCGCCGCGCTGGACATGCAGCTTGATCAGCGTGCCGGCAATCGGCGCGGCCAGCCGCACGTATTCCGCTTCTGCATAGCCGGGAAAATAATCGCCGGCTTTGTCCGTGCAGCTCCCCAGCAGGAGCGCAAGGGCGATGCTCCATGTCGGCAAATGGCAACGTGTTTCCAAGCCTTTTCTCCTCTTGCCGGAAGCCAGGCAGGCAGCGTCAATGCGATAGGCGGAGAGGGATGAGACAGACCGTATGGCAGGAACGCTGAACAAATAGACAATGGCAGATACCAGCTTGTTTATTCGCTTGTGCAAGAGACAACTGTAGGAGTGCGAGCGAGTTGCGCTGATACAATGGCTCGCTTTTCTCCCTCCGGTTTTCCGCATGTCCACTCCCTCGCACCACGCTACGCACGGCATGAATGCCCCGCAACGCGAAGCCGTCCATTACATGGAAGGTCCGTGCCTGGTGCTGGCCGGCGCCGGCTCCGGCAAGACGCGCGTGATCACCACCAAGATCGCGCATCTGATCGAAAACTGCGGCTATGACGCCAAGAACATTGCCGCGGTCACGTTCACCAACAAGGCCGCGTTGGAGATGCAGGAACGTATCGCCAAGTTGCTCAAGAATCCGAAGGAAGCGAAGAACCTCACCGTCTCCACCTTCCACTCGCTCGGCGTGCAAATCCTGCGCCGCGAAGCCAAGGAACTGGGCCTGAAGGACCGCTTCTCCATCATGGACAGCGACGACTGCTTTTCGCTGGTGCAAGACCTCGCGATTACCACCGACAAGCAGGTGATCCGACGCATCCAGACCGCCATGTCGCTCTGGAAAAACGGCTTGATCGATCCCGACACCGCATTGAAACAGGCAGTCACGGAGGATGAAGCGCAAGCCGCCCGCATCTACCGTAATTACGTCGCGACGCTGTCGTCCTATCAGGCGGTCGATTTCGACGACTTGATCCGCCTGCCGGTGGAACTGTTCCGCAGCAACGAGGCGGTGCGCGACAAATGGCAGCGCAAATTGCGCTATCTGCTGGTCGATGAATACCAGGACACCAATACTTGCCAGTACGAACTGGTGAAACTGCTGGTCACCGGCATCGGCAAAAAACCCATGTTCACCGCCGTGGGCGACGACGATCAGGCGATCTATGCCTGGCGCGGCGCCACCATCGAAAACCTGAAGCAATTGCAGGTCGATTTCCCCGACCTGAAAGTCATCAAGCTGGAACAGAACTACCGCTCCAGCACGCGCATCCTGCAAGCCGCGAATGCCGTCATTGGCAACAATCCCAAGCTGTTCGAAAAGCAGCTCTGGTCCGACCACGGTCTGGGCGATCCGGTCAAGGTATTGGCGATGCAGGACGACGAACAGGAAGCCGAGCAGGTGGCAATCATGATCTCCGCGCACAAGTTCGAACGCCGCGCCAAGTTTTCCGACTATGCGGTCCTATACCGCGGCAACCATCAGGCGCGCGTGATCGAACAGGCGTTGCGCAAGGAACGCATCCCCTACACCATCTCCGGCGGTCAGAGCTTCTTCGATCGTGCCGAGATCAAAGACATCGTCAGCTATCTACGCCTGATCGCCAACCAGGATGACGACCCCGCCTTCATCCGCGCCGTCACCACGCCCAAGCGCGGCGTCGGCCAAGCCTCGCTGGAAGCGCTCGGCGCCTTCGCCGGCCAGTGGCAATGCTCGTTGTTCGAAGCGGTGTTCAAGGGCGGCATCGAATCGAAGCTGGCCGACCGCCAGCTTGGCCCGCTGCGCGAATTCTGCAACTTCATCAACGGACTCGAAGCCAGAGCCGGCAAGCGCGGCGAAAGCGCCGCCGAACTGCTCGACGAAATGATGAAGGAAATCAATTACGAGTACTACCTGTACGACACCTTCGACGACCGCCAGGCGCAGGGCAAATGGCAGAACGTGATCGACTTCACCACCTGGCTCAAGGAAAAGGGTACCGGCGGCAAGGATGGCACGGCGGAAGAAAAGAGCCTGCTGGAATTGACGCAAATGGTCGCGCTCATGACCATGCTCGAAGGCCGCGACGAAGAACCGGACGCAGTGCGCATGTCCACCCTGCATGCATCGAAAGGACTGGAATTCCCGCACGTCTTCCTGGTCGGGGTGGAAGAGGGCATCCTGCCACACAAGGGCGACCCCGACGCGCCGATCGACACCCTTGCCGCGCGCATCGAAGAAGAACGGCGCTTGATGTACGTCGGCATCACCCGCGCGCAACGCAGCCTGCACGTTAGCTGGTGCAAGAAGCGCAAGCGCGCGCGAGAAAGCGTCAACTGCGACATGTCGCGCTTCATCAAGGAGATGAAGCTGGACGAAGGCGATGCGGTGCCCAAGGAAGACGAGGTGCTGACGCCGCAAGACCGCCTGGCGAACCTGAAAGCCTTGTTGTCGAAACCGAAGGCGATATAGAGTCAAACTGCGAGAGTCAGACCGCGTTGCGGTCTGACCTTGGCCGTAGGCGAACGTGCATCAAGGTGCTGAAAAGAATTATGCGGGTAGCGTCCCGCCGTTTTCAACAATCTCCCCGTACCGCATGACCTTTTCCACATAGTTGGCAGTTCCTGTGCCTGCCGGCAGATTATTTAAATTGCCTGGATCGACACCGTTCGGCCCGGAGTTATCGGCCCGCAAAGCGATTTCCCAGTCATCCCTGCCGTATTTTTCTTTCATGAGCTCCCTCATATCGCTCAAGTAAAAGGCTCCTGCCAGGATGTTGGTCTCCGGGTCATTTTTGTCCCTGCCCTGCAGTTCCGGATGCTTTTGCTGTAATTCCGCGAAGGTGGCGTCATTCATCTGCACCAGACCCGTATCGCCCATGCCATTACCACCATTAAGCGTACCGGCATGGGGGTTCCAGCGAGACTCATCATGGGCCACCCGATGAAAAGAACCCGTCAGCCGGGAGAAAATGAAATACTAGCCTTTCAAACTCGCTTGGCGAATTTGAAAGACACTAATGCAGCAAGCCGCAACAGCATAAACAGACAGCGCTGTGGCGCTGTCTGTTTACTTGTTACCTAGGGAGGTCGTGCAACTGATTAGGGTTCAGTAAGCTTGAGTTTCTGACCCGGATGAATCTGGTCTGGGTCGCTAATGTTATTCCATTGCGCCACATCCTGTGGATTCAAGCCGTGTTCGCGGGCGATGCCGCTCAGCGTGTCCCCCGCATTGACTGTGTAGTCACCGGAAGCGCCACTGGTGCCGGCCGCCGAGTCGGTGGCACCCATCGTACCCGGGGCGCCTGAAGAATCGGTGGCACCAGACGTGTCGCTCGCGCCGGATGACTCGGTTGTCTCTGATGTACCACTCGTGCTTGAGGGAGCGGTGGCACCTGATGTATCAGCTGCTCCAGAGGGGGCACTAGAAGCAGCGCCACCAGTTTCTGCAGACTCGGCTGTACCCGGAGTGGTAGTTGTACCCGACGTACCGGAAGCATCGGTAGCGCCGGAAGTGCCAGCCGCGCCCGCTGCCTCTGTGGCGCTGGATGCATCAGGAGTTTGCGTGCTGCCGGAGGTTGCTGGTTGAGTTGTCGATGTCGACGCGGACGGATTCGACTCGTTGGCTGCCATTGGCGGCGCTGCCGGTTGCGTTGTGTCGCTTGCATTGGGCGAAGACATGCTGGAAGCAGCTTCATTGGCTTGTTCGCAAGCAAAAAGCGCAGGCAAAATGAGCAAAAGCAGAGCTGAACGTTTCATGATGTAACTCCTTTCTTGTGAGCGCCATAGCCATGCTGTCAGCCATCGGCGCGTCTGCAAAAGACAATCTCAGTCAATCAACCTTAATCGTCTTTACTGGATAGGCGTTGTTGCGTATCAAACCTCAGGACATATTGCCCATATTGCCTGTGGCTGATTGCTGCCAGCAATGCCCGGCTTTAATTGCGGCACCGTGTTTTGGCCAGGAAAGATTCAATGTGGAAATGACTGCGTGTAAGCTATTCTTACTATTGTTCAAGAGCAGCAGGCTTGCCTGCGTTAAGCACTTACGCACGTCGAAGAGCGATAGCGCAACAGGCGGTAACGGTGAAGACGCAAGCAGTCCGAATTCAATCTTAATGTAGGAGTTGAACAGATGGCGCTTGATGCCAAGGAAATGAAATTGCAGGCGCATCGCCTCCGAATGACCGGCTTAACGGTGGTCAATGCGCTATTGCAAACGCTGATTGTCGCCTTGTATGCTTGGACGGGGACCGTGTCATGGCACCTGGTGATGGCCTTTTGTCTTGTCAGCACCGGCACGGCCGTCGCCTTCACGCTGATTATCGCGATGAACTGGAACCTGCATCTGAAGGACCGGGGATTGCTTCTGCCGCAATTGGTCGTGGCGCTGGCGACACAGCTTCTTTTCCTTGTCCTTGCTCCCAAATTGTGGGTGGTGTTTCTGGTATCGATACTGGTCGCATATAACTTTGCCATGATGAGTTTTAATCCGCGCCAGTTCACGGCGGCATGGCTGATCTTCGGGGCAACGACGGGCATGGCTTTGTATGCCGGGCGTAGCGAATTCGGCTATCCGGGAACCACGGACGCACATATCGCCATTCTGTGGCTGTTTTTCTTTCTGGCCATTCGCCGACTGACCACCATCGGTGCGCAATTCAGCCGCTTGCGCGACCAGCTCTCCGAGAAAAATCGGCAACTGCAAGCCGCGTTGGAAAAAAACCAGGAGATGGCAAGCCGTGACGATCTCACCGGCACGTATAACCGGCGTTTTTTCATGCAATTGCTGGCCGATGAACGCGAGCGGAGTCAGCGCTCAGGAGCCATGTTTTACGTCGCAATTTTCGACCTTGACCACTTCAAGTCGGTCAACGATCGCTATGGCCATCTGATCGGCGATGCGGTGTTGCGTGAATTTTGTCAGATCGTACAAAGCTCCCTGCGCACGACCGACCGGTTTGCCCGTTATGGCGGGGAAGAGTTTGTGATGATGCTTACGGCGACCAGTTCCCCGGAAGCTGCGGCCATGCCGGTGGAACGCATCCGGCAAGCGGTACAGCGAAAAGATTGGAATGCGATTGCGCCAGGTCTTCAGGTAACGGTGTCCTGCGGCATCACGGCGTATTGTCCGCCGGAACCGGTCGAGGAGTTGTTGGGGCGCGCCGACCAGGCACTGTACGACGCCAAGCACGCCGGCCGCAACCGTTTCGTTCTGGGATGACACGACCATATCCAATCCGTCATCCAAGTAACCGACTGTCATCAGCGCGTCATCTTGATGCGGCACACTGCAACCTGTCTCCTCAATCCTCAAGGGTTGATTTCACCCGCAGCCGATAAGCCTGCGGGTTTTTTATGCGTGCTTGCATGCAATCTGTGGTGTGTTGACCACAACTGCATCAGCGTCATTACGTTGTCATTCTGGCCCAACAAAATCCGGGCTGTGTGCTTCAACAGGGCGGGCACATGGCCTCGGCGCTTCGCAAGCGCAAAAATTCTAACCGGTCCAGGCGTGGACGGCATGATCGAGAATGGCAAAGACATTGATGCCGGACAAAGCACATTCGCCTGCCATGGCCGAATCTGATTTTCATGGGCGAACGCCGGGGCAGGCACGCAATTTCGGTTCAATAAATACAAGGGAACTTTGATGATGAAAAAATCGCTACTTACAGTTGCAGTACTGGGTGCTATTGCAGGTACAGCTTCCGCGCAGACCAACGTGACTATTTACGGCGTGGCTGACGCCAACATCAGTCGTTTTGACGACGGCGCGAACAACACTACTCGCTTGGACAGTGGCGGCCAATCCGGCAGCCGCATCGGCTTCAAAGGCAGCGAAGACCTCGGTGGCGGGTTATCCGCAATCTTTGCCGTGGAAAACGGCTATGACATCAGCAATGGTAGCTTGGGCCAAGGCGGGCGGTTGTTCGGACGTCAGGCCTTCGTCGGTGTGAACAGCGGCTTCGGTGCCGTCAAGCTCGGCCGTCAGTACAACCCGATCCGGTTGGCCGTTGAAGGTGTCGATCCGTTTGGTTTAGGCCTGGCCGGCAATGCCGCCAACCTGTTCGATGTCCACGGCGAGCGCGCTGACAATACCATCAATTATTCGACTCCCACATTCGGCGGCTTCTCCGGCCAGCTTGCCTATAGTCTCGGTGAAGTTGCGGGCAGCAGCTCAATCGGTCGTCAAGTCGGTTTGTCGGCGGGTTATGCAGCCGGTCCCGTCAGCATTGTCCTTGCGCATCATGATCGCAATCTGGTTGTCAGCAACGCCGATGCGGGGGATTCCCGTACCACATTCCTGGGCGGTACCTTCGACTTTGGCATGGCTAAAGTGCATGCATCCTATGCGGTGAACAAAGGTGATTCCGTTACCGGTGCAACGGCAATCGACAGCGACGATGCAATGATCGGTGCGACAGTGCCGTTCGGTCAGGCAAAGTTGCTGGCATCGTACATTCGCCGCAGCGATGACTTGGGCGCTGACCGTGATGCAGACCAAGTGGCGGTCGGCTTGACGTATGACCTGTCCAAGCGCACCAACCTGTACACGTCCTATGCCCGCATCAAGAATGACGGCGCGGCAACGCAAGGTGGTGCCGTGGCCGCAGGTCTGGACCCGTCGCTCTTTAACGTCGGTATTCGCCACCGCTTCTAAGATCGGTTTCACCAAGAGGTAAAAAAGGCGGGTTGCATGCCCGCCTTTTTGATTGAGGCAATGATTGATTGCCCTTGTTGCCGCCTCTCAGTCGACAATTCTTTTTTAGGACTGACGCAAAACCGCCCCAGCCGCGTTGCGTTGCATTGTCGTACTAGATGACCTGTCTGCGGCAACACACCTTGCTGGGTCAATTTTGCGTCAGTCCTATTTCTATGTGTTGCGCTTCCTGTCACCGAGCTGTTTTTCAAAAGCCGCATCGAACTTGCTGATCTTTGCTTGCTTTTGCGGGCCGGTTTTATTCACGAATTCGACGAACTCGTCCAACGGCAATGGCTCGCCCACTCTTTCCGCCGCCGTACCGGGTAAGGCGCGCAGCAGGTAAAACAAGCCGCTGGCGGTAATCCCGAGGGAATAACGGTGTGCGCTGTCGCGCGCGTTGAGCCGTGCAATCGCGGCGCTGGCTTTGGTCGATCTCATGATGCCTTTCCCTAGTTAACATATCTGCCACCCTATCGGCTGGCGGTGGCAGAATCGTTATGGATTTTATCAACCGTCTCCGTGCAGACACCGGAGTGGGGTCAATCCACTCTGCGATTGCATCACGCTTTACAATACCACCCGACCGCAGCTGGCGAGTCATGAATAGGAAAATGCACATGACAAACGAGGACCGTTTAGTCGACATCGAAATCCGGATTGCGCGTCAGGAAGACACCCTGGAAGCACTGAACCAGACGATCTACCGGCAGCAAAAGAAAATCGACGAATTGGAGTCGCTGTGTTCGGCCTTGGCGCGGCGCATCAAGGACATGCGCGACGCCGCAAACGACGTTGGCCCGGCAAACGAAAAGCCTCCCCATTACTGAAACAAGCGCCATGACAATAACCGACAAAGACGACGAACTTCTCCGCGCCAAGATCAATGGAGAAACGGCACGCTTGCCCTGGACCGAGCTACAGCGCTTCTTCGCCGCCGGATGCGTCATCGTCGTCAGTGCCGAGCTTGATCTGGTCGAGGTTGCCTTAAAGATCGCGACGGACAACAAAACGACCGTGGCGCAGTGGATGACCGAACAGCGCCTTCGCAAAGCAACCGACGTCCAAGCAAATGCTTGGCTGGAAAGCGACGCCTCCTTGTGGACCGTCGTGGTCAAGCCCTGGATTCTGGTGCAACAGGAAAAACTTCACTAATCCAGAACGGCGGCGCCTAGCTTAACGCCTAGGTTGTACGCGGTTTGGATGCCGCACCAGCGACGCCGGCAAACCGATCTCTTCAATGCCGGCATTATCGGCGTTATCTACGCCCTCTTGCGGATTCAGATAATCGACACGGTCTACATCGATATCGCTTCCCATCTCGATATCCGAGTCTCGCCCGGCAGTGGCGCGTTCGCCGGTACCAACCGCATCGGTATCGCTGTCCAATTCGGCATCACCAACGTCCGGGCCGGCACTGCGGTCGCGTCGGCCACTGTCCGGGTCTTCATACGTGCCTTTTTGCAGGCCGATGTCGCCTTCTTGCGCCCATCGCAGACCCCCTTGTACATCGCTGCCGGAATCGGAAGTATCGCTTGGACCAAGCGATTCAGTGCCATGTCCCTTCCCAACTTTCCGATCCGGTTCAGGATTGTTGTCTGGATCCAAAGTGCTGCTTGCCATGATGTACTCCTAAATTCGATATAACAAAAAATTCCTTCAAGCGAGTAATAGGACATGAAATACCTAAACGTCGCTATTTCTCTAGGCAGCAATATCCATGCCGCATACGCATGTCGCTAATTGGATACGGATCGCCAGGCAATTTGTAATTTTTCCCGACAAGTGCTGCAACTATGGGACGGCAAGCGCTAACTAGATTCTGCATGGGCTTGCTTATGTTATGTATTGCAATAAATAAAATATTGCAGAATAATATTTCGCAGAATAAATATTTTTCGTATTTAGTATTGCAAAGCCCCTGTTAAAGTGTTTCTCCTAAAGTGGTGTAGGGAGGCGGAATGAAACAAATAATCCTGGGCCTGTCGGCGGTTGCCGCCTTGACGCTGCCGGTAGCGGCAGCTGCGCTTGATACGCTGGCTAAAATTCGCGACAAACAAACCATCGTGCTGGCCTACCGTGTTGTTTCGTCGCCGTTTTCCTACCTCGACAAAAACAAGCAGCCGACCGGCTATGCAGTTGAGTTGTGCGTCAAAGCGGCGGAAGCCGTCAAGCGAGAACTGAAGCTGCCGAATCTCAATGTGCGTTTCATTCCGGTGGACTCTGCCACTCGCTTTACCGCTATTACTGATGGTACGGCCGACCTCGAATGCGGCACCACCACCAACAACGCCGAGCGTCGCCAGATCGTTGCCTTCTCCATCCCCTTTTTCTTTTCCGGGGTGCGCGCCTTGGTGCGTTCGGATGCCGGCATTCGCAACTGGCCCGACCTGCGTAATCGCACGGTAGTCACGACTAAGAGCACGACCACCGTGGCCTTGCTCAACGAACGCAACAACGTCCGCTCGCTGAATATCAAACTGCTCGAAGGCAGCGACGACATGGATTCGTTCATGCACGTCGAGCAAGGCAAGGCCGATGTCTTTCCGATGGATGATGTGCTGCTCTATAGCTTGCGCGCCGGGGCCAAGAATCCGAAGGCATTCTCGATCGTCGGCGATCCGCTGTCGGTGGAGCCCTATGCAATCATGCTGCGCAAGGGCGATCCTGCATTCAAGAAAATCGTCGATGCTGAAATGATCCAGCTGATCAATAGCGGCGAAATCTACCGGATTTATAACCGCTGGTTCATGCAGCCGATTCCGCCCAACGGAATTAACCTGAACATGCCGATGGGTTTCCTGTTGCGGGATTCCTGGCGCTACCCTAGTGACAAGGTCGGCGAGTTATAAAAGTAGGACTTACGCAAAACCGCCCCAGCCGCGTTGTGTTGCCTTGTCGTACTAGATGTACTGCCTGCGGCAACACGCCTTGCTGGGACAATTTTGCGTAAGTCCTAAAAAGAAAAAGCGGCATGATTGCCGCTTTTTTTATGCCGACGCACTTTTAACGGAGTGCATTTTCCATGGTGGACTGCAGCAAGCCAAAGCGTAGCCATGGTGTCGTCGGTAAAATGAGCCTCTTCCGTTTATCCGTCGCTTCATCTTTTCAACCGTGCATGTGTCACTCCGAAAAATCATCCATTGTGACTGCGACTGCTTCTATGCCGCGGTAGAAATGCGTGACGACCCCTCATTGTGCGGCCGACCGTTAGCGGTCGGCGGTCGCCCGGAGCAGCGTGGCGTGGTTGCGACTTGCAACTACGAGGCGCGCCGTTATGGCGTGCGCTCGGCAATGGCAATGGCGCAAGCCCTGCAACGCTGCCCCGACTTGATCGTGCTGCCGCCGGCCATGGATAAGTATCGTGCAGCATCAAAACAGATATTGGCGATTTACCGCGACTACACCGAACTGGTCGAACCCTTGTCACTGGATGAAGCCTACCTCGACGTGAGCGATTCACCGCATTGCAAAGGCAGCGCCACCCTGATCGCGCAGGAAATCCGTGCACGCATCGCGGATACGGTGGGTATTACCGCCTCTGCCGGCATTGCGCCAAACAAGTTCCTGGCCAAGATCGCCAGCGACTGGAACAAGCCGAATGGGCAATTCGTGATCCGGCCGCAGGACGTGGACGCATTCGTTGCCGCGCTCCCAGTCGACAAGCTGTTTGGTGTCGGCAAAGTCACGGCAATGAAGCTCAAAAAACTCAAGGCGTTCACTTGTGCCGATCTGCGTACTTGGTCAATGGCCGATTTGCAGCGTCACTTTGGCCAGTTTGGCGGCAAGCTGTACAGCTTGTGTCGTGGCGTCGACAAAAGGTCGGTTGATGTCAGCAGCGAACGCAAGTCGGTGAGCGTGGAAGAAACCTATGTGATCGACCTGCCCGATCTGGACAGCTGTCTGCGCGAACTCGGTTCGCTGATCGAACTGTTGCGGCAGCGGATCAAGCGCGTCAACGCGGAACGTCATATGCACAAGCTGTTCGTCAAAATCCGCTTTGACGATTTTCGTCGTACCACCGCCGAATGCGTCGGTACCACCCTCGACGCTGCACAATGCCGCAAGCTGCTCGAGACCGCGCACCGGCGCGGGCAGCGCCCGGTGCGTTTGCTCGTCGTCGGCGTGCGATTGAACGACGAAGACGATATCCATCAACTCGGCTTGTTTGACGAAGAAACAACAGCGTCGCTCGCCGCCGGAAACGGCCACTGACGCTGCATAAGTCCGCATGTAAAATGGCGCCTCCGTGTTTTTTCTGGCGCCTACCATGTGGTTCAAAAACCTGCAGATCTACCGTCTCACCGCCCCCTGGACCATGACAGCCGAACAACTGGAAGCGAGCCTTGCATCGCAGGCCTTCGCGCCATGTTCCAGCGGCGATATGCAAAGCGAAGGCTGGATTTCGCCACGCGATAACGGCATGCTGGTGCATACCGTCAATCGCCAGTTACTGCTGCAACTCGGCACTGAAAAAAAACTGCTGCCATCGACCGTCATCAACCAAGTGACCAAGGCGCGCGCCGTTGAGATGGAAGAGCAGCAGGGCTTCAAGCCAGGCCGCAAGCAGATGAAGGAGCTCAAGGAGCAAGTCACCGACGAACTGTTGCCGCGCGCCTTCAGCATTCAGCGCAGCACGCGTGTGTGGATCGATCCGATCAACGGTTGGCTGGTGGTCGATGCCTCCAGTCCGGCCAAGGCCGATGATGTGTTCAAGCTGCTGCTGAAATCACTGGAAACCCTGCCTTTCGCTTCGCTGCGCACCGAACGCTCACCGCTGGCTGCCATGACCGATTGGCTTGTCGCCGATGAGGCTCCCGGCGGTTTCACCGTAGATCAGGATACCGAGCTGCGCGCCACTGGCGAAGGCAAGGCTACTGTACGTTACGTGCGCCACACGCTGGAAGCCGACGATGTACGCCGGCACGTCGCCGCCGGCAAACAATGCACCCGTTTGGCCATGACCTGGAGCGACCGTGTTTCGTTCGTGTTGACCGAATCGCTGGCGATCAAGCGTGTCGCGCCGTTGGATGTGCTCAAGGAAAATGCCGATACGGTTACACAGAATGAGGATGAGCGCTTCGATTCCGACTTCGCGCTGATGACTGGCGAGCTGGCCAAGCTGATTGCCGATCTGGTGCAGGCCTTGGGCGGCGAAGAACAGCAGAAGAAGGCTGCTTGAACAAGCCGTGACGGGGGAGGGAGGCGACTCCCTTCGCCCTGGATGAGAGCTGGAGCCGTTCGCATGGCGGTGTGGGGCGAAAAAAAAGACGAACCACGCGATTCGTCTTTTTTTATTCTGGCGGAGTGGACGGGGCTCGAACCCGCGACCCCCGGCGTGACAGGCCGGTATTCTAACCAACTGAACTACCACTCCTGAAAACAGCCATGTCCGGCAAGCCGGCACATGCGACGTTGTTTCAACACGTCTGAAGGGGCTGAAGTCTACAGTAATTTACGGAACATGGCTAGACGGATTGAGTTCGTTACAATGGGTTGATCCAATAATCGAACCATGCCATGACCGATCCACGCCCTGAAACACCGCTCTTTCCCCCGCTCGAGCCCTATCGCCACGGCATGCTGCCGGTCGATGATATCCACACCTTGTACTGGGAAGAGTGCGGCAATCCTGACGGTATGCCGGTGCTCTTCCTGCATGGCGGCCCTGGCGGTGGCTTGTCGCCACGCCATCGCTGTTTCTTCGATCCGGCTCATTACCGCATCGTGCTGTTCGCCCAGCGCGGTGCCGGCAAGTCGACCCCGCTGGGCGAATACCGCAACAACACCACGCAGCTCCTGATCGGCGATATCGAGACTTTGCGCACCCTGCTGGGCATAGAGCAGTGGCTGGTGTTCGGCGGCTCCTGGGGTTCGACGCTGGCGCTTGCGTACGGTGAAGCGCATCCTGAACGCTGCCTCGGCTTCGTCTTGCGTGGCATCTTCCTGTGCACGCAGCCGGAAATCGACTGGTTCCTCAACGGTATCGACTGGTTTTTCCCGGAAGCGCATGCCGAATTCGTCGCACCGATCCCGCCGCAGGAAAGGGGTAATTTGTTGCAGGCTTACGCCAAGCGGTTGTTTTCCGACGATGCGGCTGACTACCTGCCGGTTGCGCGTAGCTGGAGTCGTTACGAAGGCCGGTGCTTGTTCCTGCGGCCGGATGCGGCAGCCATCGACGACTTCAGCAGCGATGCGGTGAGCATCGGTATCGGACGACTGGAAGCGCATTATTTTTTGCACCAGGGTTTCTTCGCGGATGACCAACTGATCCGCAACATCGACCGTATCCGTCACTTGCCTGCCGTGATCATACAAGGGCGCTACGACCTTGTATGTCCGCCACGTACCGCGTTCCGCCTTGCCGCTGCCTGGCCGGAAGCGAAAATGCATGTCATCGACGATGCCGGGCACTCGGGTTATGAGCCGGGCGTGGCAAAAGCGCTGGTGGCTGCGACCGAGCAGTTCAAGAAGACAGGCTGTTTCGACTGATCCGCCCGCAAGCGCAACTGAGGCCTACGGCTTGCTCTCTCCGGGTTCATCTCAAGTTAATGGATTCATTGATGACTAGCCCTAGTGTTCGCTGCGTCGCTCAATCTCTACTGCGACCGCTTCCATCATGGTCTTGACGTTTGCCTGTACGATCGCGGTTCCTATCAGCGGCAGCACGAAAAAATTCGGCTCGATCATGCCGGAATAGCGGATATGCGTGCCCTCGATCCCATCCTGCACAAACGGCGCCAGCGTCCAGTGGCCGCTGTAGTGCCGCATATCGCCGGACAGGAGACGGACATCAATGCTTGAATACGGTTGCTCTTGAATGTGCACTCTCATCCGGATGCTGTGCGACACGAACAGAAAACCGGCGCGGCCGTGCTGTTCCACGACTGCCTCGTTCCCTGTCCGTGATATCACGTCCGAGGCAAGCAGTTCCGGCACAAACTCCGGGAGTCGCGCGTAGTCTGTCAGCACGCGCCAGACTTGTTGTGGCGTAGCGCGCACCATGGTGCTGGCTTGGATGCGAAACAGCGGCCGTCTACCCTCGCCAATGCGGCTAACGTCCACGCTCGTCGCGGTCACACGCCAATCTTCTTGCGCATGCGCAGGCATCCCCAACAGAACCAATAAAAAGAGAAGGTATTGCATGATTTCATCGTATAAAACATCAGCCGATATGCAAGGCCGAACCGGGAGATGTAACTGGCGGTAAGATTGCTTCATGGCAAGTGCCTGCCTGCTTTATGTTGCCTAATGGAATTTAGGCGCGCCCCGCATGTCGCGCTTCGTGAGAAGCGCATGCGAGCGTTTTACCCCCTCTTTCATCGTCGCCGCCATGAAGCTCAACATCGCCATTCTGTTTGCCATCGGTGTTCTCGCCGGTTGTGCCTCTCGTACCACGGAACAGCCGGCAGATACCGGCAGCGCGCGCGTCGAACGTGTGGAAACCCTGCCGGATGCAACCTCGACGGCGCACACGGTGGATGAATACAAGCGCGACCTGGCACAGCGCATTGCCCAGGTCAATTCCCTTCAGGTATATAGTGGCCGGCCTCAAGCCTTGTTGCGTTCCGTGGTGGTGCTCCGCTACACGGTCGATGCACAGGGACATCTGGTACGCAGCGAAATCATGCGCTCTAACCGTGACAAGGAAACCATCGCGACTGCGCTGGCCAGCTTGCGCGGTGCTGCGCCTTTTCCCAAGCCGGCAACACACCTGCTACGACGAGGGCAATTGGAGATATCGGAAACCTGGCTGTTCAATAATGACGGGCGCTTCCAGTTGCGCACCATCGCCCAGCCACAAATGGACCGATAAGTGGGCAATCACCTGGCCCAAGAACGGAATTGCCACTCGGCGTTACACACTCTTACATAGAAATAAAGCCTTTAAATTCAAAAACTTATGAAAAAATTAACTGGTTTTTGAGCGCTGCAGTGTATGGATTGCTGAACGCCTCGAAAAGTGTTGCATCCAAGTTACTGCATCGATGATGCTTTTTTTTAATTTAAGGAGTAATACATGACGTTGAAAACCATACTTCGATCGCTGTCGTTTGTAGTGGCTGCTTCAGTTTCTACGCTGGCATTGGCCCAAGCGACGGGAGCGGATAGCAGCACGACATCGTCGAGTACGACGTTGCCATCAGCAAGCGCAACCGGTAGCTCAGGTGCCGCTGGCGACACGAACGGTGCGAGGGGTACATACGGTGCTTCCGGGGCCAGCGACTCAACTACCGGTGCTACTGGATCGGGCGCTGGCGGTAGCACCCTCAGCGCGGCTTCTGACGGCAGCGAGGAAAAGCCTACGGCTAAGAAAAAGAAGATCAACAAGAAGAAAGCCAATGAAACGGATTCTTCCGGAGCTTCTGCCGCTGGCTCCTCAAGTTCTGGTACGGTGCCGGAAACCGGCAAGTAAGCCGGTAGGTAGGGCACTCCAGTAATGACAGACAAAGCGGCCTACGGGCCGCTTTGTTTTTACATAATGGGTCATCAACGACCCATCGACAAGTATCAGTCGTGACTGTGTGGATGTCTTTTTGCTTTGTGCTCTTTGGGGCCCTTGCGATCCTTGCGGGCTCCATCGTCTTTATGGCCACGGTCACCTTTACGACTAGGTTCGTACTCAGCCGATTTGACGAAGTACACCGGCTGCCCACAAGCGTTGTATTTATGGCAGTGCTTGCCCCAGTTTTTTGCGTGACCCGGCGGCACATGCATATACAGCGGCCTGGACGCGATCGGACGGGCTGATTTTGTAATGATGACCGGCTGCGAATACAGTACCGGCGGCGGATGGTTGCCGATGTCGACCCGGCCATAGACGCCGGGTGTGACTTCGCCGGCGATACTTACGCCGACACTGACATCGCTGGCATGCGCGGAGGAGGCTCCATATGCGGCCAATGCTGTGATCATGCTGATAATGATGTTGCGCATCTTGACTCTTTCTAGAAAAACTTCGGCTGAATGGTGCGCGGCTGCGTGTGCTCGCTGTCTACACGACTATATCGGATTCAGGTTGTAGATTAATGGCCAGCGGCTTTTCTTGTCACACATACGTCGTGCATCTTCCGGTCGGCTTGGTCATGATGTTTGTCGGTGCCGGATTAATCTGTTTAAATGGGCGTGGGCTTCACAGTTTCATACCTCCATGACATCAACAACCTCTTCTTCCCTGCTTGCCACTGCCTGCCACCGGCCAAAAAAATTGTATCGCTATTCCCTGCGCCAATGGCTGGAACGCGCGCTACAACTCGGTGAATTCCGGCTGCGTCCACCCGTCGTGCAGGCCGATATGCCGGCCGGTGAACAAATCCTTCCATTCGGTCGGCGTGCAGACGCAGCTACCACCAACTATCTCACGCTCAGCATGACAAACGTCTGGGACGACAAGCTGTTCGATGCCTTTGCCGGCGCCGATTGTTGTCTGGTCATCCACGACCCTGAGCAATTCGGAGAGCGTATTCACCGCGCCGCGCAGCGTCTGCTGCCCAGCTGGGCCGGCATCGATGCGGCAGTTTCCTACGGTATCCCCAGCCCACTAGGTGCCGTATTCTCCAAAGACCGCCACTACGCTACGGAAAAGGAGTGGATGTTTGCCTGGAGGCCGACACAGGCAGCGCTGGTTTGCAACCCGGTCATGATCCATATCGGCAGCATTGAAAGCATTGCAGAATTGCGCCAGAAGGGCGAATAGCTTGGCATCGTGTGAAACGACAAGCTGGTCGCTGTAGGGTGAAAGCTTTATATTTCGTAAATTACCGCGGATAAATAAACCTATCCTGTTGTCGGATGCATAGGGATGCGCCATATCTCTTGCGACATGCGCATCCAATCGACAACCTTGTTTCCTTTTTTTGAATAGGAGTTTTTGCCATGATGACATCGAATATTAAAACCGTACGCAACGACATGAAAACACTGGTCAGACAAGCGCAAGATCTATTCCGCGAAGCCTCGTTGAGCACTGGCGAAACAGCCGATGAAATGCGGGCCAAGGGTTTGGTGCTGCTCGATAGTGCCATGGAAAGGGCACAAGAAGTACAGGCGATCGCATTCGAAAAAGGCAAGGTGGCAGCACAAACTACCGATGAGTTCGTGCATACCCACCCTTGGAAAGCCGTGGGGATTTCTGCCGGTATCGGCCTTGTAATTGGCATGTTGATTGCGCGCCGGTGACGCAGTCCATGCATAGGCAACAAACCGACTCCGACCAAGCCGATCCTGGCTTGTTCGCTGGCTTGGCGGGGATCGCAAAAAATGCCTTTGGTTTGTTGGTAAGCCGGATTGAGTTGGCCGCACTCGAGTTTGGCGAGATGCGCGACAATTTGATCCGGCTATTGCTATTGGGTGCCTTGGGTCTTGTGACTACAGTATTTGCTGTCGGTTGCTGGACGGCCTTGGTGGTGGTGCTGGCGTGGGAAGCGCTGGGCTGGAAAATTCTCATGCTGGCCGCAGCAGTCTATACGTTGCTGGCTGTAGGCATCTTGTGCTACGCCCGTTCCTTGCTGGTCCAGGCTAAGTTATCCATGCCGGCCACCTTGGCGGAACTGCGCAATGACCGCGATGCCTTGTTGTGAAACGAATCCCATGACCCGAGCAGACCGCAAGAGACAACTCATCGCGCAGGGAGCTATTCATCGTGTCGAACTCTTGTTGAGCAGACAGGTGATACAGCATAGCTTGCAGCCCCAGTCGCTCGCTCGCCGGGTGCTACAAAATATCCCCAAGGTCGCATTCGCTGCATTCCGTAATCGCACTCTTGGCGCGAGCGGTATCAATCTGCAGACCATGTTGCCGCTGCTCATGAGCGGTGTATCAGTCTTGGCCAAATCGGGAATCAGGACGAAACCTTTATTGCGCAGGGCAGCCATTGCGGCTGCGGTGTTCGGGATGATAGCCCTCATCTCGAGAAAGAAAAAGCCGCATTCAGCGCAATAAGCTATAGCTATCTGATCCTTATCCAACGGGCTCCTGGTGCTCCTTGGCTTGCCGGAAGTTATCCATTATGCAACATTTCGAACTTGCATCTGTTTTGCCTGTCCAATACTTGTTTCATCACAAGAAGGAGGCATGATGCGCACTCAATTCACCGTAACCACGCTAGCTGTACTGATTGCGTTAAGTGGTTGCGCCAACATGAACGAGGTGCAACGAGGTACCGCAACCGGCGCGGGTATCGGTGCAGGACTGGGCGCTGTTTTAGGGGCAGCCACGGGTGGTGGCGGCGGACGCAGGGCAGCAACCGGTGCGGCGGTCGGTGGAGCTGCCGGGGCTGTCATTGGTAATATCTGGTCGAGCCGGATGGAACAACAAAAACGGCAGATGGAGCAGGCTACGCAAGGTACCGGCGTGCAGGTAACGCAAACGCCGGACAACCGCCTCAAACTGGACATCCCCACCGACATTTCTTTCGATACCAATCGCGCCGACATCAAGGCCAACTTCCGCCCGATTCTCGACAAGTTTGCCGCTAGCCTGGTGGAAAATCCCTATAGCCGAGTCACCATCATCGGCCATACCGACAGTACCGGCAGCGATGCGATCAACAACCCGCTTTCAATCAACCGTGCAGCGCAAACACGCGACTATCTGACAATGCACGGTGTCGCGTCCAACCGTATCAGCATTGATGGCCGCGGCTCGCGCGACCCGGTGGCTTCAAACGATACTGCAGCCAATCGGGCTCGCAACCGTCGGGTGGAAATCTTCGTCGCTGAACAGCAGGCGACTGCACAGGGGCAGCCTTCATATTAGAATCCTGCAGACGAAAAAAAGCCGATCCATGGATCGGCTTTTTTTGTATGCGTGACTTTACTTCGAAACGCTCACCATATAATCGACTGCAGCTTTGACTTCTTCATCGGAAGCGGAAGATCCACCCTTTGGAGGCATCACACCGGACTTGCCCTGAAACCCTTTGATCGCGTTTTCATGCAACTTGGCGACACCTTGCTTGATGCGCGGTGCCCATGCTGCCTTGTCGCCGACTTTCGGGGCGCCCGCAATGCCGGCACCGTGGCAGGCTACGCAAGACGTATCGTAAAGTTTTTTACCATCGACTTTGCCAGCATCGGCCACGGCCTTGGTTTGCTCGCTGGGAGAAGAGGTCAGGGGTTGAGTAGCGGATGCTACCTGAGCACCTGTATCGGCGCTCGGGGCTGCAGCAGTAGGTGCTACTTGCTTGACGGCCGGCTCCCTGAACTTGCCGCCGACTTGGTTTGCCATGTACACCACCGCGCGCTCGACTTCAATATTGTCCAAGTCAGGATTGCCGCCCTTGGCTGGCATTGCACGCAGGCCATTGATTGCATTGGCGACCACCTTTGCCTGGCCTTGTCCGAGACGGGCTGTCCACTGGACTGCGTCACCCAACTTAGGCGCACCGGCAGCACCGGAATCGTGACAAGCGGCACAAGTTGCCTTGTACACTGCATCACCTGCCAGCAACTGCTTTGGCGCGTTTGCGTCACGCAGCGTATAACCCTCATCTGCCACCGGCTTCAGGCGTGCGGCAATCGCTTCCGGTGTCTGACCATCCGAGCCGGCGCCGGTTTTTTCGGCGTTAGCGACATATTGAACCAGCAATACGATGCAGATAATCGGTACCAAAAAGCCGGCGATAATAGCAGCGATAAGCTGCTTTGGCGTCTTGATAGCGGATTCGTGTTCGTTGTGTGCGTCGCTCATCATTCCCTCAGTGCATTTTTGAAAACTGGTCGGCGGTATCCGTAGTGTTGGCGCCTCCTGATGCTGCGGCGCAATACCTCGAAAAACCCTTGATTATAGACGAAAGCGTTTGCTTTGGAATGAAAAGCCCCGGGTTTTGCGAGAGAGAAAATGGCGGATTGTCGCATCAACGCGCCCCACGAAGGGCCTACACGACGAGGCAAATCTATATTTTGTTATCTTGAATAACATCAACACCAGTGTAGATGCTTGATTTGACTGGTGCGGCTGGCGGGGATCGAACCCACTCCTTTAAAATCAATGAGTTAGGATGCGTTGGGTGTTACAGGTGGAAAACCAAAGTGTAACAAACAACGTCACGAATCGCTAGACAACCGCGTCCATCAAGAGATGTTCAGAGCCCCTTACCTACCAAGAGCTGAGGGGTTTGCCGTCCATTGCTTTGGCATTCTTATAACGAAATGCCACGGCCAAATGTATGGGCAAATGAACGCTGTACACGCACTAGAATTTTGTCTGCTTAAGCGAGAGGCTCTTTGAGGATGTCGGAGGACGTGCTCCCCCTAGACGGGGGTAAGCAGTTAGCTCTTAGCGTCACGCGTATAACTCAGCCCTTAATCTTGACATGCAAACCGAGAACCGCCGACTTAAGTCGTTTGGCGAATGAGGTCAGAAAAGGCTGGTTCACTGCGGACTCCATCGAGCAGGACCGACATTTGACAATAGTGTGGAACTTGTTTTGGAGATAAGAGAATAGCTTCCTTAAGAAGGCTTATTGCTCGCTGTTTGTCGCCCTGCTGGAGATGTATAAGCCCCTCATTGAACAGAATTACTGCTTTTGCATGGCCCATCGCCTTTGAAAACGTGGCTGCCTTTAGCAATCCATTCGCTTCGTCCGGCTTTCCTTGTACTGCCTTGCATAGGGCTGCGTTTGATAGCGTGAAGTGGTCAAAATTGCCGGCTCGAATAGCCTCGCTAAAAGTGATCTCAGCTTCAGCAGTGAGTCCACTATGAAGAAGAACAAACCCAGTGTTATTTCGGTCCGAATCTCGGCCACTGATAATACCGATACCACGTCGCCGCAGATACGAAAAAAGGCCTATTGCGAGAAGGATAGTGGCGGCCGACATTAGCGGGACGAGCTTCTGAGCGACAATGTTCAGCTTAGACTTTGATTCATTCCCTTTGCCATCTAACTGCTGGATCTCTTGCCCAAGTGAAGCATCACTACGTACGCTTACCGTCGGCCGCTCTTCTTTTGTCAAAAGCAGGTTTATTGTGACCTGTTCTTGAGGCAGTAAGTTGTCATAAACGAGCCGGATACGATTCGGCGTCCGTTCCCGTGTCGTCTCTCGTAGTCCTTTCGCTGTACTAATAGCAAGATCTTTTATTTCAGACGTTTCAAGTGCAACTGATACCAAAACGTGCTTCGCGGCGGCCCCTCCTACGTTAGATAGTGTTAGCGAGCTAAACACGACGTCTCCTGTCCCACCGCTAAATTGCGCGGTCTGATTCAGGGAGTACACCAGCTTTTCCGATTTTTTGTCATCAGGCTCTTTTGTCGCGTAGAAGACAGCTACTCCACCAACAATGGTAACCAGAAGCGAAGCAACTGCACCAACAACAACGTCTCGCCATTTCATTAATGGTCTCGCAAATGTTTGAAGTTAATAATACTTGGATCGTCGATTCTAGACTTCATTACAGAGGATAACGGTCCTAAGTGACAATTAAGAATTGTCCTATAGCAATGTGTTTTCGGCAAACGAATGATCACTACCAGTATTGATGAAGGTAACGAGGTCATGAGAAGACTATTGTGTTTGTTTAGGTCATAACTGTACTTTATGTGCCATACAGAAACTATCGCCCCTACTTGGCTCAAAAGATAATTGTAAGCATTTATGGGCTAGATCATAATGTTTATACTATCTTTTGATCCACAGAGGGGCAGCATGGCAAACATTCTCTACACAAGGGTATCGGCACAGACTCAATCCATAGAGGCACAGCGCCAAGCCATGCAGCAGAGTCTTACCTTCGACAAGGAGTTTACGGATGAAGGTGTTAGCGGTGCAGTGCTTGCAGCAGATCGTCCCGGCTTCCGGGCACTGCTCAACTATGTCCGTGAAGGCGATACGGTCTATGTCTATGCTGTTGACCGTCTAGGCCGGGATGCTATCGACGTACAAACCACTATCCGGGCGCTGATGGATAAAGGCGTACAGGTAAACATCCGTGGTCTTGGTTTGATTGGCAAAGGCGTAGGCGAATTGATTGTTGCCGTGCTGGCTCAGGTTGCAGAAATGGAGAGGAATCGTATTCGGGAACGTACTCAAGCGGGCCGGGAGGCAGCCAAAGCCTCTCTTGCAGCTACTGGCAAGACTCACAGAGGTAAGACAAGTCTTGGCAGGCCAGTGAAGGCCGATGCTACTACCG
>DATLIB010000147.1:0-9661 GCA_035539595.1 Noviherbaspirillum sp. | reverse complement strand
GTCGCCGAGGCGCGCTTCGGGCGCGGCAATGATCGCGTCCAGAAGATGCGTGAAATGTCCTGCCATGCGTTCGATCGTGGCGCTGTCGAACAGGTCTGTGTCGTATTCAAAAGAACATGAGAGTTGCCCGTCGTTCTCTGTGACATACAAGGTGAGATCGAATTTGGCACTGGTCCGGTTGCCGGTGATCGGTTGCAAGCTCAGGTCCGGCAATGTCAACCCGCTCATCGGTGCATTTTGCAGCACCAGCATGACCTGGAATAGAGGGGAATGGCTCAGGTGGCGTTCCGGTTTGAGCGCATCGACCAATCGCTCGAATGGCACATCCTGATGCGCATAGGCCCCCAGAGCTGTGGCGCGCACCTGTTGCAGCAAGCTGTTGAAATCGGCATGGCTGTCGACATGGGAGCGCAGCACCAGCGTATTGACGAAGAACCCGATCAAGGCTTCGATTTCGGCGCGGTTGCGATTGGCGATCGGGGTGCCGATACAGATATCGGTTTGTCCCGAATAACGCGACAGCAGCACATTGAAGGCTGCGGTCAGTGTCATGAACAGCGTTGCTCCCGCCCGTCTGCCCAATGCATATAAGCCGGCTGTCGTTTTTTCGGGCACTGTGAAGGGGTGGGCCGCCCCGTTATGGCGCTGGACAGAGGGACGCGGCCGGTCGGTCGGCAAGGCGAGCAAGGCAGGCGCGTCCGCCAGTTGTTTTGTCCAGTACGAAAGCTGGCACTGCAAGACGTCTCCGCTTAACCACTGCCGTTGCCAGTGAGCGAAGTCGGCATACTGGATTGGCAATTCAGGTAAGGGCGACGGCAGATTTCCGCGATAGGCGGCATAGAGCGCAGCGACTTCCCGTACCAGCACGCCCATCGACCAGGCATCGGCAACGATATGGTGCAAGCTCAAGGCAATGATGTGCTCCGTCTGCTCCAGCCGGATCAGCCTGGCGCGAATCAGCGGGCCTATTTCCAGATCGAAAGGCGTTTGCGCTTCATCCTGAAGATGCCATTGTGCATTTGCCTCGCGTTCACCGTGCGCCAGAGCAGTCAAGTCCATCACTGGCAAGGCGATTTCCAACGCGGATGCGACCACTTGTACGGGATTGCCGTCGGCGGAGGAGAACGTGGTGCGCAGTGCCTCATGGCGACGCACGATTTCATTCAAGGTGCGCGCAAGGGCAGCGATATCCAGCTCGCCGACAAGTCGCATGGCAACGGGAATGTTGTAGAACGCGCTGCCGTTTTCAAACTGGTCGAGGAACCACAGCCGTTGCTGCGCGAAGGAAAGCGGTGGCGTATCGCCATGCTTTACGGGAAGAATGTCCGGCGCTGCCATTCCAGTCTGCTCTTGTTGCGCGAGTTTGATCCGATCCGATAATGCCTCGATCGTGGGCGCTTCAAACAGTGCGTGCAAGGGCAATTCCACCTGAAACGCGGCACGAACCCGGGAGATCAGTTGCGTAGCGAGTAAAGAGTGGCCGCCAATGTGGAAGAAGTTGTGGCGAACGCCGACCTTGTCGAGACGGAGCGCTTCCCCCCAGATACTGGCCAGAACGTCTTCCATTGGGGTGCGCGGAGCGACATGGTCGATATCGCTGCCGGCCATGTCAGGCGCCGGCAGCGCCTTGCGATCGACCTTGCCGTTGGGCGTCAGCGGCAGGCGATCGAGCACAATGAAGTGCGCCGGCACCATGTAGTCGGGAAGCATCTGCGACAGGGCCTTGCGCAGTACGGCAGCATCCAGGGCGGCTTCTATGGTGTTCTGATGCGGCACGACATAAGCAGCCAAACGTCTGTCGCCAGCGCTATCTTCGCGCGCCAGGACGACAGCATTGCGCACGCCGGGCAATGCCGCCAGTGCGGTTTCAATCTCTCCCGGTTCAATGCGCATGCCGCGAATTTTTACCTGTGCGTCTTTTCTTCCCATGAAACGGAAATCGCCATTCGGCTGTAGCAGCGCCAAATCTCCGGTTCTATAGAGAAGATCGTTGGCGCCCGTGGTAAAGGGATTGCGGATAAAGGCGGCCCGGTTCAAATCCGGGCGGTTGTAGTAGCCCAAACTGCCATAAGGCGTGCGAATATGAATTTCACCCACTTCTCCGCAAGCGCAAGGTTCCAGATTCTCTTTCAATAAAATGGCCTGCGCGCCGGGGATGGGTTTGCCGACGGGAATGAACGACTCGGCAATCGGTGTGGACGGAACACGATAATAGAACTTCGCCAATGTCGTTTCGGTTGGCCCGTACAGATTAACCAGTCGAATGCGTTCGCCGAACAGCCGAATCCATCGATTGGCATCCGCGGGGAGCAAGGCTTCGCCTGCCAGGAGAATATGGCGCAGGGAGGCAAATCGTTCCGCGGACAAGTTTCCTTCAAGGAGAAGGCGGAACACCGAAGGCACGCAATGCACCAGCGTCACGCCGCTCTGTTCGATCCAATTCGCCAAGGCGACAGGTTCAAACACTTCCCTGGAAGGGGGAATGCATACTGTGCCGCCAGCGCAAAGCGCGGCAAAAATATCTCTTAGGTAAACATCGAATGTCGGCGGAGTGAGCTGACTCACACGCGATTCCGCGTCAAGGCCGAAGGCCTCGATTTCCCATTGGATAAAATGCGCCAAACCTGCGGTGCGGCCCAATACGGCTTTGGGGATGCCGGTGGAGCCGGACGTGAAATAGATATAGCAGGGGTCATCCGGCATGGTGGGGATGGACGGCCTGGTGGTGGCTTGCTGCGTGATGAGATGGAGCGACACCTGATTGGGTGCGAAAGAGGGCGTGGGGACCTCTGCCATATCCATCAGCATCAGTTGCCGTTCTCCTTCTGGCACATCCAACAATGCTGTCACCTGCTGGATGCAGGCAGCTTCAGAAATCAACCACCGGGGAGCGACAAGCGCGCACATATCGCGCAGCCGCTGTGTCGGATACGTGGTGTTGAGAGAAGCAAAAACGCAACCGGCTTTCAGCACGCCCAAGGTCGCAACAATTTGCGCGACAGGATCGTCGAGCAGGATCGCAATGATGCTTCCCTTGGTGGCACCGTGCGCGATCAATCCATTCGCAATCTGATTGGAACGGGCATCAAGCACGCCGTAATCCAGTGTTTCCGTGCCCCAGGCGATGGCGGTCCTTGCGCGATATGACAGTACGGCTTGATCGAAAAGGGCGATCAGGTTCGGCGTTGCCAATGGCATCCGCAGATCGTTGTCTTCGATGTCGAGAAAGGATGACTGTGCCTGATTCCATTGCTGCAAAACATGTTGTCGCTCATCGCTGCTTTGCATGGGAAGCGCGTCGATGCGACAAGCGGAGTCGGCCGCGACCGCTTCCAGCAGGCGCACAAAATGCCCGGCCATGCGCTGGACGGTGGAGGCATCGAACAAATCCGTGTTGTACTCAAACGAACCGTAGAGTTGATCGGTATCTTCGGTGAGGGACAGCTTCAAATCGAATTTTGCCGTGGCGTTATCGACACTCATCGACTGCAGCGTCAGGCTCGGCAATGTCAATTTTTCCATTGGCGCGTTTTGCAGGATCAGCATCACCTGGAACAGCGGTGCATGACTTGCATGGCGTTCCGGCTTAATGGCATCGACCAGCTGCTCGAACGGCACGTCTTGATGCGCATAAGCCCCGAGGGCGGTGACGCGCATTTGCTGCAACAAAGCGTAAAAAGTGGCATTGCGATCGATTTGCGTGCGCAGCACCAGCGTGTTGACGAAAAAGCCGATCAGCGACTCGATTTCGGCACGGTTGCGGTTGGCAATGGCGGTGCCGATACAAATATCGTCCTGGCCCGAGTGGCGCGACAGCAGCACATTGAAGGCAGCCGTTAACGCCATGAATAGCGTTACTTGTGCCTGTTTGCACAGGGCGTGAAGGCCGCTCAGTGTGGTCTGCGGCACGGTGAAAGACAGCGTCGCGCCACGATAGCGTTGCACAGGCGGTCGCGGACGGTCGGTAGGCAAAGTCAGCAAGGCCGGCGCACCGGCCAACTGCGTTGTCCAGTAGGACAGTTGACGTTGCAACACCTCGCCGGTCAGCCATTGCCGCTGCCAGTGTGCAAAATCTGCATATTGGATCGTCAAGGCCGGCAACGGCGATGGCAAGCCTTGCACATACGCGGCATACAGGGTGGCGATTTCATGCACGAGTATGCCCATGGACCAGCCATCGGAAACGATGTGATGTACGGTCAGGACAAGAATATGTTCGTCAGGCGCCAGACGCAGCAAGCCGGCGCGAATCAGGGGGCCGGTGGCGAGGTCGAAATGTGTTTGTGCTTCCTTCTGCACCAGGCACTGCGCTTGGGTTTCGCGTTCGCTGTGCGGCAGATTGCCCAAGTCGGTGATGGGCAAAGCGAGTTCCACTGCCGGCGCAATGATTTGAACAGGCGTGCCGTCTGCCGATGTAAACGTGGTGCGCAATACTTCATGCCGGCGCACGATTTCATTCAAAGTGTGCGTGAATGCCGCAATGTCGAGTTGACCGGTCAGCCGCACCGCGGCCGGAATGTTATAGAACGCGCTGCCGGATTCAAGCTGATCGAGGAACCATAGACGTTGCTGCGCAAACGATAGTTGAAGCGGTCCATGGCGTTCGATTGGCGTAATGGCGGGGATGCTGGAGCCGGCCTGCTGTTGCTGCGCCAGATCGATTTGCTGCGCCAGCGAGGCAAGGGTCGGTGCATCATAAATCGTGCGCAATTCAAGTTCGACGCCGAATTCGTCTCGCAGTTTGGAAATGACTTGTGTGGCCGATAAGGAGTGGCCGCCCAGCATTGTAAAAAAATTATCAGCGGAAGAAATTTTTTCTATGCCAAGAAACTCTCCCCAAATTCTTGCCAGCCGTTGTTCGGTTTCCGTTTGTGGCGGAATATAGTCCGCCACGGTTTTCTTATAGCTGGGAAAACTCTTTTTTTGCCTCTCTTTGTATTTTTGATAGGCAGTTTTAGGCGGCTGCTCCTCTTGTGGCACGGGAGGTGGCGTATTTCTCCATGCCCATATGCTTGAAAACGCATTGGACAGAAACAATTCTTTGCAGCGCCGGCGCTGGATTTTTCCGCTGGAGGTACGAGGAATATGTCCGGCTTTGACCAGCAGAATGGCTTCGATGGCAAAGATTTCATGCTGTTCGGCGAGATCCGCTCGTAACTTGTTGAGCAGTTCCGCAACCAGAGGCTCCTTGCGAGATTCAATTTCCTGGATGATCACCAGTTGCGCCGTAGCGCCTTCTTCCAGAGAAAAAACGGCACATCCGTTAACGCGGAAAGCGGGATCGATTCGCTCTACCGTTGCCTCCACATCCTGCGGATAAATATTGCGGCCGTTAAAGACCATCATCTCTTTAATGCGGCCTGTAATGTACAGTTCGTTGCGATGAACGAAACCGAGATCGCCGGTGCGCAAGTACGCCGCATTCCGATTCGCCACCGTTGCTGCGAATGTCTGCCGGCTTTCTTCGGGACGATTCCAATAGCCATGCGCCACGGAAGGGCCGCATAGCCAGATTTCTCCCACCATATTGTCGGTCAGCACGGCATGCGTAGACGGATCCACGATGATCGCGTGATGCTCGCTTGATCCAGTCGCGCCAACGGAGACGATGTCGGCCATGTCCGACGTATCGGTGGTGATTTTGATCTCGTCGCGCGCCAGTCCGGCCTTGCCGATAGTCTGGTGGTTTGGCAGCTCACCTTTTACCTTGTTTGTGCTGGCCGATACCAGCAGGGTTGACTCAGCCAGACCGTACACCGGGGTCAATGCTTCCGGCCGCAGACCGCATGAGGCGAATGCTTGAGCAAAGCGTTTCAGCGTGCTGTAACGGATAGGTTCGGCACCGTTCAGCGCAAATTCGAGCGCGCTCAAATCCAGGGTTTGTTTTTGCTCCTCCGATATTTTGCTGATACAGAGTTCATAAGCGAAATTTGGTGCGCCGGTAATCCGCGCACGATAATCCGATAAGGCTTTCAGCCATCGATACGGGCGCATCAAGAAGGCTGCCGGGGGAAACTGCACGCAATGGCAGCCTGCATATACCGGATACAGAATCTTGCCAATGAGCCCCATGTCATGATGCGGCGGGAGCCAGGACACGACCACTTCGGAAACTTGAATCCCAAACCTGGCATGAATCAAGGCGGTATTCGCCAAGATGTTCGCATGACTCACCATCACCCCTTTGGGATTTCCCGTGGATCCTGATGTGTACTGCAAAAAAGCAATGTCGGAGGGCGATAGTTGAGGAGGAACCCAATGCGTCGCCGCGTCCGGCAAGCGATCGGCCGCCAACCAGCTTAGTCCGCTGAGCGGATCGCTGGCACCTGACTGAAGCTTCTCCATGCGATCGACGATGGCGCCCGGCGCAAGCGCAATGCGTGGCTGCGCGTCATTTGCAATCAATTGCAATCGCGGAAGGGTGCGCGCATTGGCAGGCGGGAGCGCCGGTACGGCGATCACGCCGGCATAAACACACGCAAAAAACGCAACGATGTATTCAAGACTGGGTGGGTAAACGACTAATACGCGGTCTCCCGGTTGGGTCAGCTTTTGCAAGTGCGTGGCGATGTGGCGTGCCTGCCGATCCAGTTCCGAGAATGTGATCGACCCGCTGATCCTTTCTCCGTCTTCCAGGTAGGTGAATGCCGTATTGTTTGCCATGCCTGCAGCATCGGATGCGCGAAATTGCAGCAATTCAAGCAATGTGGAAAATTCGGGGGCGTTGAGCGAAGTCATCATGCTTGAATTAATGTTGGTCCACGACAGCCGCTAAAACACCACGCAGCGCATTGCATACGACAACCTGTTCCGCGGCGGATAAATCGGCAAGCGTCAGGCGCCGTTCACTCGCCTGCCATAGCGGGTCGTCCAGCAATACCGCGCGCATGACGCCCGGCAGCACTCCCACGGCAAGCGGCGGCGTATACCAGCGACCGTTGAGCTTGATAAACACATTGCTGCGGCCACCTTCTGTCAATTCGCCTTCTGCATTGAAAAACAGCGTGTCGAAAGCGCCTTCGGCTTCAGCGGCACGCCATGCCGCGTCGTAGTATTCCCGGACAGTGCTTTTATGCTGCAAGAACACATTGTTGATGCTGGCGGGACGCGGTGCCAGCAATAGTCGCACCGGTTCTGTCAACGGTGCGAGCGGCGCGGTTTGCACGGTACAGATACCAGCCTGATCGAGCGTCAGACGCAAGCGATGGGGGCCGGCCGGCAACGCGGCACAGGCATCGCGCACCGTCTCGCGTATCCGTATTTCATCGCAGGAAAATCCGAAATGCTGCGCGGAGGCGCGCAAGCGTTGAAGATGCCGATCAAGATGCCGGCATCCTTCCGCGTGGGTCGCATGCATCGTTTCAAACAGCTGAAACTCATGCCGCAATCCGGTCAAGAAGCGAGCTTTAAGCTGGCATTCGGCATATTCGGACGCCGCATCGCTGTCATACACAATGCCGGCCCCGACCCCCATCTTGCCGATGCGAACGCCGTGTTCATCGGGAGCTTGCAGCTCCATGGTGCGGATCGGTACCGACAGGCAGAAGTCGCCGATCCGCTCGTCGGGCGCGGGAGGATCGAACCAGCCGATGGCGCCCGTATACAAGCCGCGTGGCTCGGTTTCAAGTTCCCGAATGATTTGCATGGTGCGGCGCTTGGGCGCTCCCGTAATGGAGCCGCACGGATAAAGCGCGTTGAAGATGTCTGGCAATGTCACATCGTCGCGCAGGCGCGCCTGCACCGTCGAAGTCATTTGCAATACGCTGCTGAACCGTGTGACATCGAATAACGTGACTACCTGGACCGTCCCCAGTGCCGCGATGCATCCAAGGTCATTCCGCAGCAGGTCGACAATCATCAGATTTTCTGCCCGATTCTTGGGATCGGAGGCAAGGGCCGCGGCACGCCTGGTATCTTCTTCGATATTGCCGGTGGCGGGAGCCGTCCCCTTCATCGGACGAACGGTCAGCGTGCGTTGCGCGTGGCGGACAAATAGCTCCGGCGACATCGACAATACGGCTCCTCCATCCGGCAACGCGATCAACGCCCCGTACGGCACCGGCTGCCGCGCACGCAGGCGCTGGTAAAGTGCCAGCAGAGAGCCGTAAGTCTTGAAGTGCAGGCGATAAGTGTAGTTGACCTGATAAGTGTCGCCGGCTGCGATGTACTCGTGGATGCGGGCGAGGGCAGCGCTGAACTCGGCTTCTGTCACACTGGCTTGCAGGTCGAGGATGCCGGCCTGGCTGCTGCCAGTATCGGCATCGCGCCGCGCATTCAGCCATGCATCGACATCGGACGCTGGGAGTCGCTGGCACTGTTCGAACAGCAGGACCTGCGCCAGCGGTTGTCCAAGCGCACGCTGTGCGGTTCCCAGCATCTCTGTTCCGAGTTCATACGAGAACAGGCCGACTGCATAAAGTCCCTTTTGCAATGCCTGTTGCATGCTGTCGAGTAGTCCTGGCCAGCCCTCGGCATCATGGCATGACAGGGTATCGACGAGCCGAGTATAAAGACGAGAGCGCGGCTCTGATGCATTGGAGGTGCTGTCGTCCAGCAACGCAAAGCAGTTGGGTTGAGGGGATGCGAGGGAGGACATAAACACCCTTGGGAAGGCAGTATTGAATACCGCTACGCATGAAAAGAGTCCATCGCCTGGATTTTTTCTTTTGCACGGCAAGCGGAGGAAGTTACGCTTTACAAGAACGAACCAAGGCCGATCCTACGCGAGCTTGCGTCGCAGCTTTGTACGGCGCAAGTGATGTCAATCACCGGTGGCGGTAAGACGGCATTTGTCAGTTTGACGTTGCCGCCATTTGATTTCGCAAAGAAAGTGGCCGCATGTCGGTCCATACTTCCCTTATATAGGCGAGACACTGCTCCTTGGATCCTTGTTTTCCCGCTTTTTTCCAGCCCAAGGGCAGCGGCTTGTCGGCAAGCCAGATGGAGTACTGTTCTTCGTCGTTGGATACAACCTCGTACAAGTCAGGAACTTGATTGGTTTCGACTGGCATACGGCTTCCCTTATCTCTTACGGATGGTAGAGCATACTTCAACGAACGTAAGCTGCATGCGTAACTGCAACCACAAAAATTCTATGAAAATTGCAATCCGGTGGTGGAGTCTATAAGGAGAAAGGCCATATGTTTTTTCCTTTTGGACCGTCTCAGCCGAATTTTTTGATGGTGTGATTGAACCTGCAGCATGAACTCGTTCAAAATGTAGACATTTGAACTTTGATCCGTCAACTGCGCAACAGCGATCCAGGTGGCATATGCCTCGATCGGGCACAGGCGCGACAACGCCGGCGCCTTGAACGTCGTGCCCTGGTTCTGCCGGTCGCCATTCGTCTGCGGGAAATAGCAGGTCATCCCTTCGCCTGGCACGACGTCGACATGCTCGATCCTCAACCGCGTCAATTCATCGCCGCGAAATCCGCGCCAGAAGCCGAGCAGCGGCAGCGCCTTGTTGCGTAGGTGACGAGCCATTTTGCAACTTGTTCCAGTATTACCACGTGTAATTTATCTTATGTCAAATCGTAAGCGCGTTTTGTCAGCAGTATTTGGGGTAATCGTACTTTTCGTGCAAATTGACACGGCTTGCAAAATTTATCTATTAAAAATCAATGCCTTAACAAACCTTCTTTTTTATCGCATGCGTCCTT
>DATLIB010000146.1:0-21477 GCA_035539595.1 Noviherbaspirillum sp. | reverse complement strand
TTTTGCGGGCGATTAAAACATTCAAGCGATTTATGACGACCGTCACGCATTCAGACGAGGGAAAGCGGCTTGAACTGGCGGTCAAAATATGTATCGCCATACGGTTCTGAAAAGAAGGTGAGACTATCGAGCAAGGGATGGTACGACGTGAGAGTCAGACGCTGCACATAGGCACCGCGCAGGAATAACTTGCACAATGTTGCTGGCCGTAGCGGGCGCGCTGCAGCGTTGCTCGTCGTCGCCATAGCCCGCTATGACTCCTCCTCGCGCCTTGCACCGCATCCCGCTACGACCGCCAAATTGAACAAGTTATTCCTGCGCGGTGCCATAGGTAAAACAAAAAGCGGCTGCGGCTTGAAAAGCAGCAAGCACACAAAAAACCCGCCATCCCTGCATACGCAAGCAATGGCGGGAACCGGAGAGGGTGATTTCGACACTCCCAGCATCACTGGAAACTGTTGCATTCAGCAGTGAGGCATCTCCCACTGCACAACGCTATTGGCAAAAGCCATGCCAATAGCCTCCCTGCTTGGCTTGCCGGCGTCCGACTCCTGGCTGCAAGCAGATTCCGGACACTGACGTCCGGTCATGTGTCATAGCGCTCTCATTGTTGCCACGCGGTACAGTCCCGTCATTGCTTATCCTGTGGAAAGCGCCAATAATCAACAGCCTTTTTCCGATTCAGAAAAAGAGAGGATCATGCATGGACCGTTTGCAATCGATGCGGGTATTCGTCAAGGTGGTTGAACAGGGCAGCTTCGTGCGTGCCGCGCAAGCACTCGACCTCTCGAATGCGGTCGTCACCCGGCATGTCGCCGATCTCGAACAACATCTGGGTACGCGCCTGCTCAACCGCACCACGCGCAAGCTATCGCTGACCGAAACTGGACAGGCTTACCTCGATCGCGTGCAGCAGATTTTGATGGAGATCGACGATGCGGACGCAATCGCCTCGTCGCAATCGAAAAATCCCGGCGGCACCTTGCGCCTCTATTCACATCTCGGGTTCGGCCAGGCACAGCTGGCGCAATTACTGCCGCGCTATGCAAGCCTTTATCCGGACGTGATACTCGAAGTGGATTTGTCGGACCGCACACCAGACCTGGTCGAAGAAGGTTTCGACGCCGGCATCTTCGTCGATTTTCAAAAAGTCGACGCCAATATGATTGCGCGGCAACTCGGCATATCGCAAGTCCTCTTGTGCGCTTCGCCCGGCTATGTAAAGCGGCATGGCATGCCGCGGAAACTGACCGATATTTCCGGTCACGCCTGCCTGAATTTTTCATATGAACATATTCGGCATTACTGGCCGATGCACGATACGCACGGCAATACCGTCCACATCCCCGTCAATGCCAAGGTCCTGTCGAACAACGGCACCTTGCTGCGCCATTGCGCACTGGCAGGCATGGGCATCATGTTGCTCCCGTCCTTCGCACTTGGTGACGATCTGACGGCGGGCCGCCTGGTCCGGTTGCTGCCTGATCACCCCTTGGGCCGGCTATCGATGGCACTCATCTATCCGAGCCGGCGCCTGTTATCGGCCAAGGTGCGCAGTTTCGTCGATTTCATCACGACGCAATTTCCCCAGCCGGAAAGCGACCCTTGGCTGGATGCATGACATCGCGCTCGCCGACAACGATCCGGGCGTGATATGTTGTCGATTCAACGCCCGTCAAGAGTATCCAGCCCATGTGCCAGCTTCTCGGAATGAATTGCAATGTCCCGACGGATATTGTGTTCAGCTTTACCGGCTTCGCCACACGTGGCGGTCGCACCGATGTGCATAACGACGGCTGGGGCATTGCTTTCTTTGAAGGGGCGGGCGTACGCCATTTCGTCGATTACGAGGCCGCCGTCGCCTCGCCGATTGCCGACCTGATCAAGCGTTATCCGATTAAATCCAGGAATGTGATCGCGCACATCCGTAAGGCAACACAGGGAAAAGTGGCACTCGAAAATTGCCATCCTTTTGTGCGTGAATTATGGGGACGCTACTGGGTGTTTGCGCACAACGGCGATCTGAAAGGATTTGCGCCCGTCCTGAACGGTGCGTTCCGCTGTGTCGGCACGACCGACAGCGAGCACGCGTTCTGTTATCTGTTGCAGGAATTGCGGCGCCGCTTCGGCGACACACCGCCGACGCTGTCTGCACTTACCCATGCCCTGCGGGAGCTGACCAACGAGATCGCCTCGCACGGCCCGTTCAACATGATGCTATCGGATGGCTCCGCCCTGTTTGCACATTGCTCGACTAATCTGCACTACATCGTGCGTCAGCATCCGTTCGCGACGGCCGAGCTGTCGGATGAAGACCTCAGCGTGGATTTTTCGCAAGTCACTACACCCAACGATCGCGTGGCGGTCATTGTCACCACGCCGCTGACCACCAATGAAATCTGGACGCCATTTGCACAGGGCGAGTTGAAAGTCTTTGTGGACGGCGCGCCGACACACGTTTAGACGCATGCAGAAGAAACGCCGTTGGCCGCCACGAAAGCTGCCTTAAAGCAAATTGAGCCACAGTGCACTGCACAATAAAAAGATGTCTGACTGTTATCGAATTGCGCTACAGTACAAATCGCAATCGGAGCAACATTGTTCGGCCACGGCGAAAAGAAAAGAGCGCAATGACTGTCACTTCAACGTCCGAAGTCCCTCCCCATGGCCACACGCCGCCTTCGTTGGGGGTACGTGAATTTTTCCTTGCCCGACAGCCGATCCTGGACCGCAACCAAACGCTGGTCGCGTATGAACTCCTGTTTCGCAACGCCGCTACCGGCCCGGCCCGCATCACCAACGATCTGTCAGCCACCGCGGCTGTCATAGCCCATGCATCGCAGCTCGGCATGGAAAAGGTCATCGGCGATTCGCTCGGCTACCTGAACGTCGATGCGGCCGTGCTGATGAGCGACATCTTCCAGTTCCTGCCGCGCGAAAAGGTCGTACTCGAGATCGTCGAAACCATGAAGGTCACGCCGGAAATCCTGGCGCGCATCGCACAGTTGGTCAAGGAAGGCTTCCGCTTCGCACTGGACGATGTCATTACCGATAACGAGGACGTGCAAAAACTGTTGCCTTTGGTGGAGATCATCAAATTCGATCTGCGCGACATGCCACTATCGGCACTGCTCAAGCTCACACCGCAATTCCGTCGTGCAAACAAGAAATTACTGGCTGAAAAGGTGGAGAGCCAGGAGCAGTTCCAGACCTGCCTTGAACTCGGTTTCGATTTTTTCCAAGGCTACTATTTCGCCAAGCCAGTGATCCTGAGCGGCAAGAAATTATCTCCCTCGCAGTTCGCAATCATGCAGTTGCTGGCGCTGGTCAATTCCGATGCAGACACAACCGAAATCGAGTGCCACATCAAGAAAGATGTATCGCTGTGCTTCAACCTGCTGCGACTGGTCAATACGCCGGCCATCGGCGCGCGTCAACGCATCGACTCGATCAGCGCTGCATTGACGATACTCGGCCGCAGCCAATTGCAGCGCTGGTTGCAAATCATGCTGTATGCGGAACCGAACAAGAAAGCCCAAGGCATGTCTCCCTTGCTCATGTTGGCGGCCACACGTGGCAAGCTGCTTGAGCTGATCGCGCAACAGGTGGAACCAGACAAACGCGGCGTCGCGGATACCGCCTTCACCGTCGGCATTATGTCGCTGATGGACACGCTGTTTTCCATGTCGATGACAGAAATTCTCAATCAAATTTCCGTAGTAGAGACAGTCAGTGACGCCCTGTTGCATCGTCGTGGCATGTATGGCGATCTGTTGAACCTGGCCGAACATATCGAACGTCTCGAAGAAGGAGATGCGCGACTGGACGAACTGATTCGCAAATTCAATCTTCCCGGTGACGAGTTGTGTGCCTTGCAAGTGTCCGCATTCGAATGGAGCGATAGCGTTACCCGCAATGCGCACTAGCGCAGTCCGCCTGAAGGCATGCAGGAATAACGAGCAGCACCACCCGCCTGCGAAATAACAAAGGCTTGCACGCCCCTGTTCAGCCGCGTTGTTCAGCCGCGTTGTTCTGCCGTTTTACCAGCGGCCAGAACATGCATACCCGCCGAAGAGGAAGGTATCCATATCAAGACAGATTCGGCGCCAACCAGCGCTCCAATTCGTCCTTGCTCACGTCACGGCGTGCCGCCATATCGTTCACCTGGTCTTCGCCGATCTTGCCAACCACGAAATATTTCGATTCCGGATGGGCGAAATAAAAACCCGACACTGACGCACCAGGGAACATCGCAAACGACTCGGTGACCTGCATGCCGATTTCCTCGCACTGCAAAAGACGGAACATGTCCGCTTTGACGGTATGTTCCGGGCAGGCCGGATAGCCAGGCGCGGGACGGATGCCGCGATACGCTTCCTTGATCAGTTCACTGTTGCTCAATGACTCATCCGCCGCATAAGCCCACAAGTCCTTGCGCACGCGCTCATGCAGATGCTCGGCAAAAGCCTCCGCCAAGCGATCCGCCAGCGACTTCAGCATGATGCTGTTGTAATCGTCGTGCTCGCTTTCGAAGCGCTTCTCGTGCTTCTCGATGCCGATGCCGGCGGTCACCGCAAACAGGCCAATGTAATCGGCGACGCCGGAAGACTTTGGCGCGATGAAATCGGCGAGACACTGATTTGGACGCGCCACGCCATCGATCACCGGCTTCTCTGTTTGTTGACGCAAGCCGTAATAGGTGAACGCCACTTTCGTGCGCGTTTCATCGGTGTAGATTTCGATATCGTCATCGTTGACGGTATTGGCCGGCAATAGCGCGATCACGCCATTGGCCGTCAGCCAGCGGCCCTCGATCAATTTTTTCAGCAGGGCTTGGCCTTCCTCGTACACCTTGCTCGCCTGCTCGCCGACCACGGCATCCGTCAGGATCGCCGGGAACGGCCCGGCCAGATCCCACGTCTGAAAAAATGGTCCCCAATCGATGTACTGCGCAAGAGTCGCCAGATCGACATTTTTGAACACGCGGCGACCGATGAATTTCGGTTTCACCGGCGCGAACTCCAGCTTTGCCTTGTTGGCGCGCGCGTCCGCCAGCGACACCATCGGCACGGTCTTCCTGTTCGCATGCTGTTCGCGGATGCGCTGGTAGTCCCGTGTGATCTCCTCGATGTACTGCTCGCGCTGCTCTTGGGTCAGCAGCGATTGCGCCACCGATACCGAACGCGAGGCGTCCGGCACGTACACCACCGGCCCTTCATAGTTCGGCGCGATCTTCACCGCCGTGTGGGCTCGGCTGGTGGTCGCTCCGCCAATCAGCAAGGGGATCTTGAGCATGCGGAAATGCGGATCGCGCTGCATTTCTTTCGCGACATGGGCCATTTCCTCCAGCGACGGCGTGATCAGGCCGGACAGGCCAACGATATCCGCGTTCTCCGCCTTTGCCTTCGCCAGGATCTCGGAACACGGCACCATCACGCCCATGTTCACCACTTCGAAGTTATTGCACTGCAAGACCACGGACACGATGTTCTTGCCGATGTCGTGCACGTCGCCCTTCACGGTCGCAATCACGATCTTGCCCTTCGGCTTGGCCGCGATACCGGTCTTTTCTTCTTCCAGTCGTTTTTCTTCCTCGATGAACGGAATCAGGTGGGCCACCGCCTGCTTCATCACGCGCGCCGATTTCACCACCTGCGGCAGGAACATTTTTCCTTGGCCGAATAGATCGCCGACGATGTTCATTCCGTCCATCAACGGCCCTTCGATCACATGGATCGGTCGGCCTCCGCTATGCAGCACCTGCAGACGCACTTCCTCGGTATCGTCAACGATCCACTGCGTGATGCCATGCACCAACGCATGCGCAAGGCGCTTTTCTACCGGCGCATTGCGCCATTCGAGATTCTGCTCTTCCTTCTTGCCACCCGCTTTCAAGGTGCCGGCGAATTCGATCATGCGCTCGGTCGCGCTCACGTCTCCCTCAACGGGGCGATTCAGCACCACATCCTCGACACGTTCGCGCAGTTCCGGGTCGAGGTCGTCATATACGCCGACCATGCCGGCATTGACGATGCCCATGGTCATGCCAGCCTTGATCGCGTGATACAGGAACACGGTGTGAATCGCTTCGCGCGCGGGATCGTTGCCGCGGAAGCTGAAGCTGACGTTCGACACGCCGCCGCTGATCTTCGCATGCGGCAGATTTTCCTTGATCCAGCGCGTCGCATTGATGAAATCCACTGCGTAATTGTTGTGCTCTTCGATGCCGGTGGCGATGGCGAAAATGTTCGGATCGAAAATGATGTCTTCCGGCGGAAAGCCGACCTTTTCGGTCAACAGTTTGTACGCGCGTGCACAGATTTCAATCTTGCGTTCGAAGGTATCGGCCTGACCGGTTTCGTCGAAAGCCATCACGATGACTGCCGCGCCATAACGGCGGCATAGCGTTGCCTGCCGCAGGAATTCGTCTTCGCCCTCCTTCATCGAAATCGAGTTGACCACTGCTTTGCCTTGCACACATTTCAAGCCGGCTTCGATCACCGACCACTTCGACGAGTCGATCATGATCGGCACGCGCGCGATGTCGGGTTCAGAGGCGATCAGGTTCAGGAAGCGCGTCATCGCGGCAACCGAATCCAGCATCGCCTCGTCCATATTGATGTCGATGATCTGCGCTCCGTTTTCGACCTGCTGGCGAGCGACCGACAATGCCTCGTCGTATTGCTCGTTGAGGATCATGCGCGCGAAGGCCTTGGAGCCGGTAACGTTGGTGCGTTCGCCAACGTTCACGAACAACGATTGATCGTCGACGATGAAGGGTTCCAGCCCCGACAGCTTCATCGTATGCGACGACGCGGGAATCTTGCGCGGCGCAATATCGCTGACCACCTCGGCAATCGCCCTGATGTGGTCCGGCGTGGTGCCGCAACAGCCACCGGCGATATTGACAAATCCGCTTTCGGCAAAATCCCTCAACAGCGACGACGTGACATCGGGTGTTTCGTCGAAGCCGGTATCGGACATCGGATTAGGCAGACCGGCGTTCGGATAAATGCAGACGAAGGTGTCGGCAATTTTTGCCAATTCTTCCGCATACGGGCGCATCAATGCAGCGCCGAGCGCACAGTTGAGACCGACGGTCAACGGCTTGGCATGCCTTACCGAATGCCAGAACGCAGGCACGGTCTGGCCGGACAGGATACGTCCCGAGGCATCGGTAACGGTCCCTGAAATCATGATCGGCAAGCGCTTGTCGGATTCTTCGAAAAAGGTATCGATAGCGAACAAGGCCGCCTTGCAGTTGAGCGTATCGAAAATCGTTTCAACCAGCAGTACATCGGCGCCCCCCTCGACCAGCGCCCGCGTCTGCTCCAGGTAGGCAGCAACCAACTGGTCGAAAGTGACATTGCGTGCGGCAGGGTCGTTCACATCCGGCGAAATCGACGCTGTTTTGGGCGTCGGCCCAAGCGCGCCGGCAACGAAGCGCGGCTTGTCCGGCGTCGAATACTTGTCGCATGCCGCGCGCGCAATTTTTGCCGCTTGTACATTCATCTCATAGACGAGATGCGCCATGTGGTAATCGTCCTGGGCGACGCTGGTAGCACCGAAGGTATTGGTTTCGATCAGATCGGCGCCGGCGGCAAGATATTTTTCATGAATCTCGCCGATGATCTGCGGCTGCGTGAGCGTCAGCAATTCATTGTTGCCTTTGACGAACACCTCCTTGCCCGGCACCGAAAAATCGGCGAAACGCCCCCCGCGATAATCCTCTTCCGTCAGCTTGTATTGCTGGATCATGGTGCCCATTGCCCCATCCAGAATCAGGATGCGTTGGGACAATAAATCGCGCAGCAGCGCTTCGGTCGGGGAAATGGCGTCACGTTTCATGTTGTTCTCTCAAATGCAAAAAACCCGGCCTGCAAAGCGGGACCGGGTTATTCATATCCGCTTTAGCTGAATTTGGTAATGGGACTTCACCCTGGCGCCCGCAAGCTGGCTTTGACTTTTTCAATCAAATCGGCGCTCAAAAAATTATACGTTAAATCAATGGCTTGAGTAAGGCTGCGCATGTTACCGATGAGTCCCAGGCACCGTGACTTCCGCCTGCGGCGACAAACAAATCTGCCGTCAGGCGAAGCACCCGCCTTCTAGTGGGAAGCCTTTGAGAAATTCGGCGGCAGGCAGGCGCTTGCCGCCGGGTTTCTGCAATTCATGCACGCACAGTACGCCGCTACCGGTTGCAATCAACACCCCCTCCTGTGCACTGGCGGCCAATACCTGCCCGATTGGCGCATCGACCGATGTTGGCAACGCTTGCGCTTGCCATAGCTTGACGGGGACACCGTTGAAGACAGCAACCGCCCCGGGAAAGGGATTGAACGCGCGCACCTTGCGAGCCAGGACATCAGCCGATTGATTGAAATCCAGCGCTGCCTCTTCCTTGGCAATCTTGGCCGCATAGATGGCGCCGGCATCGGGTTGCGGTATCGCCGTCAATAGACCGCTTTCCAGTTTATGCAGCGCATCCACGATCATCCTGCCGCCCAGTTCTGCCAGCTTGTCGTGCAGGATACCGGTGGTGTCGTCCGGGGCAATCGGCAAGTGCTGCATCGATAGCATTGGCCCGGTATCCAGTCCCTCTTCCATTTGCATGATGGTGACGCCGGTTTCAGCGTCACCGGCCTCAATCGCGCGGTGGATAGGTGCCGCACCGCGCCAGCGCGGCAGCAGCGAAGCATGGATGTTGATGCAGCCGTATTTTGGAATATCGAGCACGCTACGCGGCAGGATCAGCCCGTAAGCGGCGACCACCATCACGTCGGGACTGGTCTCGCGCAACAACACATGCGCATCTTGCGCGACGTCAGGATATTTACCGTCGAGACGCAACGAGACCGGCTGAGCGACCGCAATGCCTTGCAGCTGCGCGAATTGTTTAACCGGCGACGCCTGCAGTTGCATACCCCTTCCGGCAGGGCGATCAGGCTGAGTGAGAACGAGAGGAATATCGAAACCTGCCCCATGCAGCGCTTTCAATGCGACAGCGGCGAACTCGGGGGTGCCGGCGAATATTATTTTCATCGTTATTAATGATTAGGGCGGACTCAGACAGAGCGGGTACGTGGGCGCCGCCGTTTGTCTGGACGCCTGGGAAAATAAAAAACACCGACTAGCGGCACGCCCACGAAAAAATGGTGGCGACTTATCGAAGCAGCATTCGGCTTCAGCCGTCACGTATGGAAAACGATGTGCAGAAAGAAGAAGCGCGATTGATTTACCTTACCGCTTCCTTTTTCCTCTCCCGATTCAGATCCCGCTCCTCCTTCAACAGCTTTGTCTTGATTCGATTACGCTTCAACGGCGACAGATACTCGACAAACACTTTGCCCTTCAAGTGATCCATCTCATGCTGGATACACACTGCCAGCAAACCGTCCGCCTCGATCTCAAATGCCTTTCCCTCGAGGTCTAGCGCCCGCACCTTCACACGTGCCGGCCGCTCGACCCCATCATAAATGCCAGGCACAGACAGACAACCTTCGTCATATACCTGTCTTTCCTCGCTGGCCCAGACAATTTCCGGATTGATGAAGAACCGTAAATCGTCACGCGACTCCGAGGTATCGATCACGACCAACTGTTCATGCACATCGATCTGAGTCGCAGCAAGGCCGACGCCTGGCGCGTCGTACATGGTTTCCGCCATGTCAGCAGCCAACTTTTTGAGCCTGTCATCAAAGGCGGTGACCGGCTTGGCCACCTTATGCAGGCGAGGATCGGGATAACGTAGGATATTTAATAAGGACATACGACTTTTGCGCAACAGCAACACCTTGTGAGAACGTCGATTTTCTTGCTAGTTCAAGGATTTATGTGCAGAATTTGATTCAATTTGACAAGTTTCGCCGGGCAACTATTTAATATGATTGCAACATGCGGTGACCACCATAAGAACGTCCACTCCCGCCGCCTCTACCGGACTTATATATGAAAAAGTTTAGCACAGCAGCCCTACTCCTCGCTCTTGCCCACGCCGGCGCTGTATCGGCCACTGAAGCGAGCGTCTCGCGCTGTGCCTTCCTGCCAAACGCGCCGGACCAGCATACCGTAGTGCGTGGCGACACGCTGTGGGATATTTCCGGAAAATTCCTGCAACACGCCTGGTGCTGGCCGCAAGTATGGGGCATGAACCGCGAAGAAATCCGCAATCCGCACTGGATTTATCCCGGCCAAATCGTATATCTCGATCGCAGCACAGGGCGCCTGCGTCTCGGCAGTCCGGTAGGAGGCGCCGAATCGGACGTCGGCGTACCGACGGTGCGGCTGACACCCCAAGTACGAACCAGCATCGAACAGGATGCGATATCGGCGATCCCGTCGAATTTAATCGAAGCATTCCTGTCGCGCCCCCTGATTGTGGGGGAAGACGAATTGAAGAATGCCCCCCGCATCATGGCGACCCAGGAAGGTCGCGTCATTCTCGGCAAGGGAGATAAAGCTTATGTACGCGGTCAACTGGGTGCCGATACCTTGTTCCAGGTATTTCGACCAGGCACGCCGCTGAAAGATCCGATCACCCAGGCAATTATCGGTTACGAAGCGGCCTATCTCGGCACCACCAAACTCGAACGCCCTGCACACGCAAGCGACGAAGCGCACGTATTCAACGTGCTCGAAGTCAAGCAGGAAATGGCCGTGGGCGACCGACTATTGCCAGTGCCGCCGACCCCGCTCCTCAATTACATGCCGCATCCTCCGGAAAAGCCTGTCGATGCCCACATCGTGTCTGTCTATGGCGGAGTCTCTCAGGCGGGACAAAACCAAATCGTCAGCATCAATCGCGGCAAGAAGGATGGGCTGGATCTGGGTACGGTCTTGGAACTGTATCGGTTTGGCCCGACAGTCACCGACCGCACTGAACCTGGCTCTTTCTGGTCGTTCCGGAAAAAACAGGTCAAGCTACCTGACCACCAGTACGGTAGCCTGTTTGTTTTCCGTGTGTTCGACAACATCTCGTATGGACTAGTGATGCAAGTCACCGATAGCGTCCAAATCGGTGATATCGCAAAATCCCCCGAATAATCCTGCTTCCTAACAATGACACAAGCTGATTGGACGCAGGAGCTCTCTTCTTGGATCCGGCTGGAACAGACGCCGGGCGTCGGACCGGAGACGGCACGCAAGCTGCTCGGCGCATTCGGCCCGCCGGAAAACGTCTTTACCGCTAGCTTTTCATCTCTTCATGACATCGTTTCAGAGCGCATTGCACGCGCTCTGACCGCCCCTCTGAATGACGAAGTGCAGGCGAGGATTGGGAAAACAATCGAATGGGCGCAACAATCCGGTAATCGGGTGATAACGTTGGGCGATGCAGCGTATCCGAAAACCTTGCTCGACATTCCCGACCCGCCGCTCATGCTTTATGCGAAAGGCCGACTGGAATTACTTGCATCCCCGGCACTGGCAGTGGTCGGCAGCCGCAACGCGACCACACAAGGAATCGTCAACGCAGAAAATTTTTCAAAAACCTTGAGCCAGTCCGGACTCTCCATTATTTCCGGCCTGGCACTCGGCATCGACACGGCTGCGCATCGCGGCGGCCTGCAAGCGCATGGATCGACGGTCGCGGTCATCGGCACTGGCGCCGATATCGTTTATCCAGCGCGCAATCGCAGCTTGGCGCATCAAATCGCCGCCGAAGGTTGCATCATCAGCGAATATCCGCTCGGCACACCTGCCATGGCAGCCAACTTCCCTCGGCGTAACCGCATTATTTCCGGCTTGGCGCGCGGCGTGCTCGTCATTGAAGCTGCTGCACAATCGGGTTCGCTGATTACAGCACGCATGGCTGCAGAGCAAGGGCGGGATGTGTTCGCCATCCCTGGCTCGATCCATTCGCCACTCGCCAAAGGATGTCATCTATTGATCAAGCAGGGCGCAAAGCTGGTCGAGTCGGCGCAAGATGTACTTGAAGAAATCGGCCACTACGCCAGCCATCCTGCGCCCTCGACAATGGCATCTATACCAGACTGCGACGCCGAGGCCATGCGAATATTGAACGTCTTGGGTTTCGATCCGCTTGCGCCCGATGCGTTGGCGGCACGTTGCAAAATCGGCATTGCGGACTTACATGCACAATTGCTCACACTGGAGCTGGATGGCTGTATCGAAATGCTGCCTGGCGGCATAATACGACGACTCGTAACCCCCTGAAACTAATTGCTGCTGTCGGCAATCCCGTTTTTGGGATATGCTGTGTACCATAAGGCTGCAAAAATTTTTGTACTGTCGCTGGCATGACACCTCTTTTCTTGTTCGAATCGGTGTTTTCATGCAAGAAAAGATGAACACGAGAGTGTCATTTATTCGCAACCTGGTTGTCGCGCCGATGGTGACGTGATGGCCTTAACGGTACAGTGAAATCATGTTCGACGTTCTCGTTTACCTCTACGAAACCTATTACCGCCCCGATGCCTGCCCGGATTCGGAAGCGCTGGTCAAAAAGTTATCGGCTGTCGGCTTTGAGGAAGAAGAGATTTCCAAAGCGCTAGGTTGGCTGACCGATTTAGCTGAAACCACCAGCGAATTTTCCGACCGCTATCCGCAGCAGGCCGCCTTTTCCTTCGGCATACGCATTTATGCGCAGCAGGAACTTGATGTGCTGGGCACGGAGACGGTCGGTTTCCTGCAATTCCTTGAATCGGCCAAAGTCATCGATTCCATTCAGCGTGAAATCATCATCGAGCGCGCGTTGGCCGCGAGTGACTCGCAAGTCTCTCTCGACAAAATCAAGGTGATCGTACTGATGGTTCTGTGGAGCCAGGGAAAGGAGCCGGACGGGCTCATTTTCGACGAATTGTTTTCAGACGACGAAGACGCCGAACCGCGTCTCCTGCACTAAAGACCAGGGCGCCGACAGGCGCCCGTTGTTTATGCGCCAGGCGTACAGACCGCCAACCTCCTGCATCGACTCCGGCTCTTTTGCTCGCTTGCGATTTTCGCCGCAACACGCTTATCATTGGCCGCTGAAATCCCGGATAGTTGTTATATTAGGCGAACTTGCGAAAACGCAATGCAAACCTGACAACCCGTTCCTGCGCGCCGTTGCGCGCTTTTCGCGCCTCTTTCGAGACCATATTTATGACTAAGACCCTCATCATCGCAGAGAAGCCCTCTGTCGCGAACGATATCGCGAAGGCGCTCGGCGGCTTTACCAAGCACGATGAGTACTTTGAATCCGACGAGTACGTGCTGTCTTCCGCCGTCGGCCATCTGGTCGAAATTGCCGTTCCTGAAGAATATGATGTCAAACGCGGCAAATGGACGTTTACGCATTTGCCGATGATTCCGCCGCACTTTGCGCTGAATCCGATTGCCAAAACAGAATCGCGCCTAAAGGTGCTGAACAAGCTGCTCAAACGCAAGGATGTCACTGCACTTGTCAATGCCTGCGACGCGGGCCGCGAAGGTGAATTGATTTTCCGTTTGATCGTGCAGTATGCGAAAGCCAAGCAGCCGATCAAACGCCTGTGGCTGCAGTCAATGACGCCCGGCGCAATCCGCGACGGCTTCGCCCGTTTGCGTGACGACAATGAAATGTTGCCGCTGGCGGATGCTGCACGCTGCCGCAGCGAAGCAGACTGGCTTATCGGCATCAATGGCACTCGCGCCATGACCGCGTTCAATTCGAAAGAAGGCGGTTTTTACCTGACAACCGTGGGACGTGTCCAAACGCCGACATTGTCGATCGTGGTGGAGCGAGAAGAAAAAATCAAGAATTTCGTATCACGCGATTACTGGGAAGTGCGCGCCGAATTCGTATGCGCTGCCGGCATCTATGAAGGGCGCTGGCTCGATACCAAGTTCAAGAAGGACGAAACCGATCCGGAGAAAAAAGCGGAACGTCTGTGGAGCAAGGCTGCCGCTGAGTCGATTGTTGCCGCCTGTCGCGGTAGACAAGGTACCGTAACGGAAGAGTCGAAACCGGCAACCCAAATTGCACCAGCCCTGTTCGACCTGACCAGTTTGCAACGCGAAGCCAATGCGCGCTTCGGATTTTCCGCAAAGAACACGCTTGGCCTAGCACAGGCGCTGTATGAAAAGCACAAGGTACTGACTTATCCGCGTACCGATTCGCGTCATCTGCCGGAAGACTATTTGGATACAGTCAAACAAACGTTATCAGTCGTATCGGAAAACAATAACTACCAACAGTTTGCTGCGCAGATTCTGAACAAGAACTGGGTGAAGCCGAACAAGCGTATTTTCGACAACACCAAGATCAGCGATCACTTCGCGATCATTCCGACCACACAAGCACCCAAAAACCTGTCGGAACCGGAACAGAAACTGTACGACCTCGTCACTCGCCGCTTCATGGCGGTATTCTTTCCGGCTGCCGAGTTCCAAGTGACAACACGTTACACGGAAGTGTCCGGTCACCAGTTCAAGACCGAGGGCAAGGTCATGACCAACCCCGGCTGGCTGGCGATCTATGGCAAGGAAGCGGCCAAGGAGGAGGACAAGGACAAAGAAAATGCCGGCACGCTGGTGCCAGTGGCGAAAGATGAGAAGGTGCAAACTGACAAGATCGTCGCCAACGGTCTGGTCACCAAGCCGCCTGCGCGCTATTCGGAAGCGACCTTATTGTCGGCGATGGAAGGTGCGGGCAAGCTGCTCGACGATGAAGGCTTGCGCGAAGCGATGGCGGGCAAAGGTCTTGGGACGCCAGCCACCCGCGCGGCAATCATCGAAGGTTTGCTGAATGAAAAATACCTGCTGCGCGAAGGACGTGAACTGATTCCTACCGCCAAGGCTTTTCAGTTAATGACGCTGTTACGCGGTCTGGGCGTCGAGGAATTGACTGCACCGGAATTAACCGGCGAGTGGGAATACAAGTTGTCGCAGATGGAACGGGGCAAGATCAGCCGCGAAGAATTCATGCGCGAAATCGCGCAGATGACGCAAATCATCGTCAAGCGTGCCAAGGAATACGACAACGACACCATTCCGGGCGACTATGCAACATTGCAAACGCCATGTCCGAATTGCGGCAGCGTGGTGAAGGAAAACTACCGGCGTTTCGCTTGCACCCAGTGCGAGTTTTCTATGAGCAAAACACCTGGTAGCCGCCAGTTTGAAGTGGCCGAAGTCGAAGAGTTGCTGGCTAAGCGTGAAATCGGTCCTTTGCAGGGTTTCCGTTCCAAGATGGGTAGACCCTTCGCTGCGATCCTGAAAATAGTACGTGACGAAGACATCAACAATTTCAAACTGGAATTCGACTTCGGCCAGAATCAGGATGATGAGGAGAATGGCGAAGGTGTCGATTTCACTAACCAGACGCCCCTCGGAGCCTGCCCGAAGTGTGGCAGTGGCGTATATGAAATGGGACTCGCTTATGTCTGCGAGAAAACCGTGGCTAAACCCAAAGCGTGCGACTTCCGTAGCGGCCGCATCATCCTGCAGCAAGAAATTCTGCCAGAGCAAATGGCCAAGCTGCTCAATGATGGCAAGACCGATTTGCTGCCCGGCTTTATCTCGCAGCGCACCCGACGCCCATTCAAGGCTTTTCTGGTGAAGGACAAGAACGGCAAGGTAGGCTTTGAGTTTGAAGAGCGCAAGGCGAAGGCACCGGCAAAAGGAAAAACTGCGGACAAGGACGAAAAAGAAGAAGCACCGAAGAAAGCCACCGCCAAGCCAGCAGTTAAAAAGGCAGCCGCGAAAAAAGCGGCATCGAAAAAAGCGGCATCGAAAAAAGCAGCGTAGCCTACGCTCTTTCCTCATTCGACAATAACCGCTAATAGTCAACGGCCCCGTAAAAACGGGGCCGTTCTCTTTTCAGCATACGACGCATGGCGCGTACTGCTAACGCGTTTTCAGTAAAAAAAGTCTGCATAGCATTCACCGCCTCGTCGGAGCATCAGAATGATGACTGGCAGTAAAAGAGGCCATCAATACACCCAAGATTTGTGTAAGCATTTGTAATGCCTGCAGCATGCACTACGGGTACATTTTTGTGTCATGAGCCGTTTATAGGGCATTGCGAAAAACCTGTCATGCGGCCCGCTCTTCTCTGCCGCAACCCACGCCACGTCTACCCCTGCTCTCTTTCCGATTGTGCTTGGAGCATATTGCTTCGCCAGTGCGGCACCGTCACCATGACAGCGAGCGCACAGAACGTAAGTGCTTCTTGCTGCCGCTTACGGTGCAGGAGCAGCTTGGAACTTTCGCCTGTTCAAAGATTCTATTGACACGCATGCATGTAATTTTGGCATGAACCTCTTTTCGTACTTTTCTACAATTATCTTTAGGAGAATTTTTATGATGAAATGGACCATCCCTTTGGCATGCGCACTGGTACTGACAGCCTGCGGCACCACAAGCACCGGCATGGGTTCCTCGGGCTCTAGCGCGGGCGAAATGCCTGCTCCAAGCAGCTCCGGCTCGTCGGGCAGCTACGAATCGGGCACCAGCACACCAAGCACGCCGTCCGGCGCCACCACACCCAGCGGCGACCCAAGCATGCCTGGCGCCGGCGCCACCGACTCGTCCGGCACCTCAAGCGGTACTGGCACCATGTCCGACCCGGCTTCCGGCGCAGGCTCAACCGAAGGTATCGGGGCAGGCCAAGACAGCGATGGGTCCACATCGAAATAATCGGATGCGCAGGTAGTGTGCTGGCAAAGGGATTGATGACGCAAAACGAGCATGGCCTGCACGATGGCAGGCCATTTTTCGGCGACATTGCTCCTGCGGCGCACTGCCTTGTTTTTGTAATCCGCCGCCTGGCGATTACACCGCCGCCTTCAAGGGCAGGCCACCTTCCAATGCCAGCAAATGACGTTTGCGTTCCAGTCCCCCCGCATAGCCTGACAATCCGCCGTTGCTGCCGAGCACTCGATGGCAGGGCACGATAATCGATACGGGATTGCGGCCAATTGCCGTGCCTGCCGCACGCACTGCTTTTGGGTTGGCAATGCGGTGAGCAATCGTCTGATAGGTAGTGGTAACCCCGAAGGGCACCTGTTGAAGCGCCTGCCACACGAACTGCTGGAATGGCGTACCTTGCAAATCAAGGCCCAAGTCGAACGTACGCCGTTGGCCGGCGAAGTATTCGTCGAGCTGCCGTGCAGCAGCACACAAATGCGGATTGGCGGCATCACGCCGCCATCCTGCGGTGCCCTTGAAGTACTTGTGACCGTCGAAATAGAGGCCACTCAATCCGCGTGCGCTTGCGGCAAGCAGCAATGTGCCCAGCGGACTGTCATGTTCAATATAGTCCATCATGTTCAAGTCACTCACCGAACGGGAAGGCGCACAACCGCACCAAAGAAATCGGGGGGCCGCTTATTTCGCCAACGACGATGCGATCAACGCCATCACAGCCGGGACGGTCTGCACGTAGAGAATCCGTTTTTGCACGGTAATAGCGCCCCAGATACCGGCCACCGCCACACAGATAAGACCGAATGCGACGAATGCACTGCCGATCGCCGGCTCTGGATGCAACAGACCGATGGCCAGTGCCGCCGCCAGGAAGCCGTTGTAACAGCCTTGGTTCGACATTGCCGGCGCCATCATCTCCACTTGCTGCTCGGTCAGACCGAACACCTTGCGTCCACGGCTACGGAACAATACCGTTTCAAGCAAGAAGATGTATACGTGAATAAGCAGGACCAGGCTGGTTAATAGTTTGGCGACGAGCGGCATGGATTGCCTCCTTATGGGTTAATTGATTTTGTGCCCTGCCCATCATCGCATGCCGCTGTGCAAAACTGAAGGTGCCGACCATGGCCACCATCGGCACGACGATGATCGCAGCAAATAAAGCCCGTACACTATGCTTTCCCACAGGGAACAAATCCCTTGTGAACACTGTCTAGTAGCTCATCCACACCGTGTAGAGAGAGTGATCGATGATGCTTGACGAGCAACACAGCGAAGAGTTACGCGCCCTTCGCAATCTTGAACGCACGGTGCGCGCATATGGCGTGACCGCTCGACTTGTCCCTTGGCAGCGACGACAGGAAATGCTTGCGGCAGCGCTCAGGGAAGTGGTGGAGGCAAGAAAAGCCGCCATTCGCAGGTCGAGGAGCATGCCCTTCAAACAAGGCGACCAGCAGTGAGACAGCGGCATGACGGCAGCGCCTCTCAGCAGCGATTGCGCTCCTGCAATTACAATGTCGTTTTGAAAGCCGCCGAGGACCCGAGCATGGAAGACAAGGACTTTTCTGAGAATGACTGGCGTCGCCTGTTGCGCCATTTGGGCGAAGACCCATCGCGGCAAGGGCTGCATGACACGCCACAACGTGTCGATAAAGCATGGCGGCACTGGACTTCCGGTTACGCACAGGACCCGGCCGATATTTTGAAAGTGTTCGAAGATGGTGCCGAGCAATATAACGAACTGATCGTGGTGCGCGGCATCCCGGTGTACAGCCATTGCGAGCACCATCTGGCGCCGTTCTTCGGCTCCGCCACCGTCGGTTATACGCCCAAGGGGCGGATTGTCGGCCTGTCCAAGCTGACGCGCCTGGTGGACTGTTTCGCCAAACGCCTGCAGGTACAGGAACGCCTGACGATTCAGATCGCCAATGCACTGATGGAACACGTGCAGCCGCTGTCAGTCGGCGTTGTCATTCGTTGCCGCCACATGTGTATGGAGAGCCGCGGGATTCGCACCCCGGGAGAAGAAACCGTGACTTCGGCCCTGCTCGGCGAAATGCAGACCAATCTTGGATTGCGAACCGAATTCCTCGCGCTGGAACGTGAGAAGAACTAACGCGCATGTGCGATGAAAAAAGGGCTTGCCACCGGCAAGCCCTTTTTTACTTTGTTGTGCTTTGCATTGCCTCACTGGTAGCTTAAAGCCCTGGTCTTTCCCCAGAACACGCGATACGAATACGCCGTATAGCCGACAATCGTCGGCAGCACAACTGCCACGCCGAACAGGATGATCTTCAGCGATTCCGGTGCACTGGCCGCTTCCCATATCGTCATCCGCTCGATCACGAGATAGGGGAAAATGCTGTAGGCCAAGCCGTTGAAGGCGAGCAGGAAAATACCCACCGTTGCCGCAAACGGCACCCAACAGAATGCCTCGCTACCGTTCTTCAGCGTGCCAGGCAGGCGACGCAGGATGTAGTCGGTCAGTACAAACAATGCCGTAGTCATCGCTGGAATCGGCGCCAGCAACAGGATATTCGGGAAAGAAAACCACTTGTCGAATATCTGTTGGCTGACCAGCGGTGTAGCGACCGATACTGCGGCAATGCCAAGGGCGGTCAGGAGCAGGCTGCCGCGCGCCCAGACAATTGCACGTTGCTGCAAGTCGCCCTCGGTTTTCATGATCAGCCAGGTCGCACCGAGCAAGGCATAGCCGGCCACCAGCGCCAAGCCGGTGAACAGGGCGAATGCCAATTCCGGCCCGCCATAGCGGAAGCCGACGATGTACAGTCCGATCATCACTCCCTGTGCACCAGTGGCCAGCACTGAACCGCCGTAGAACGCCATGTTCCATGCGTGCTTGTGCTCATCGCGCGCTTTCACCCGAAAATCGAAGGCGACGCCACGCAGGATCAAGCCGATCAGCATCAGCGCCGCCGGCAGATACAGCTCGCCCAGGATCGCGCCGTGCGCCATTGGAAAGGCAACCAGCAGAATGCCAACGCCCAGCACCAGCCAGGTTTCGTTGGCGTCCCAAAAGGGACCGATGGAGGCGATCATGGTGTCTTTTTGGTCATCGCTGGCACGCTGCAACAGGATGCCGACCCCCAAGTCGAAGCCGTCGAGGATCACATAGGCCAGCATGGCCACACCCATCAGACCGAGGAATACCAGTGGCAGCCAGGCGCCGGGTTGGGATAGTTCAGGCATGAGTGCGCTCCTTAAAAGCTGGCCAATTGCGACTGCGGCACGGCCATCGACGGTGCAGGGTATGCCGTTTGCACCGTCTTGCCGGGGCCGGCCTTGCGGGCAAGGTGGAACAGCACGGTGATGTAGGACAGGATCAGCGCCGCATACAGCGCGAGGTACATGGCCAGCGTGGTTGCAATCATCGGCGCCGGCACGGCGGAAGCCGCCTGCGCCGTGGTCAACACGCCATACACCAGGTAAGGCTGGCGGCCAATCTCGGTGACATACCATCCGGCCACGGTGGCGACCCAGCCGGAAAAACTCATCGCGACCAGTGCGCGCGCCAGCCATGGCCTCACATCGCCGCGCCGCTTCAGCTGCATGGCGCCTGACCACGATACCGCCAGCATCAGCAAGCCAACGCCCACCATGATGCGAAAGCCCCAGAACACCGGCGCCACCGGAGGGTGCTTGTCGCCGAAAGCGTCGATGCCCTGCAGCTCGCCATCGGCCTCATGTTTCAGGATCAGGCTGGCCAATTTCGGCACCGCGACTTCCCAGCGATTGGCGCGCTGTTCTGCATCTGGCAACGCGAATAGCAGCAAGGGTGCGCCGCGCTCGGTTTGCCAGATGCCCTCCATCGCTGCGATCTTCGCCGGCTGGTGCTGCAGCGTGTTCAGACCGTGCATGTCACCGACGACAATCTGGAGCGGGATCAGCAACGCGCCCAATGTCACGCCCGTCTTCAATGCCGCCATCACCGACGGTGAACGATCGTGGCGCAGCCAGCGATACGCGGAAAGCCCGGCGATCAAAAAAGCCACGGTCAGCCCGGAAGCGATCAGCATGTGGGTCAGCCGGTACGGCATGGAAGGGTTGAACACGATGGCCAGCCAGTCGCTTGCATGGGCCTTGCCGTCGATCATGTGGAAACCGGCCGGCGTATGCATCCAGGAGTTCAGCGCGATGATCCAGAACGCCGATAACGTGGTGCCGCCCGCGACCAGAGAGGTGGCCAGCGTATGCACACGTCGCGACACGCGCTGGGCACCGAACAGCATGATGCCGAGGAAGGTCGCCTCGAGGAAGAACGCGGTCAGCACTTCATAAGCCAGCAAGGGTCCCGCGATATTGCCGACGGTCTCCATGAATCCGGGCCAGTTGGTGCCGAACTGAAAACTCATCGTGATACCGGACACCACGCCCAGCGCAAATGTCAGCGCGAAGATCTTGACCCAGAACTGGTAGGCCTCCGCCCATTTCGCCTCGCCGGTCTTGTTGTGGCGCAGCTTGAAGTAGAGCAGCACCCAACCGAGTGCGATCGAGATCGTCGGGAACAGGATGTGGAAAGTGATATTGCTCGCGAACTGGATGCGGGCCAGTGTGAAAGGATCGGTCATGGTGTGCTTGTGCTGATGGGTTGTCCTGTGCCTACGTCATCCAACGCCGCTCATTCCTCGCTACGCGACTCCCTTGTCTCCGTTTTTCCCGTCTTGTCGCCACCGATTAAGGTCAGCTTGTTTTTGAATTCGAGAAATTTCTGCGCTTTCGCGCCCAGCTTCATCAACTGCACCAGCGTCTTGGTATCCAGGCGCTGGATGTCGTCGGACCATTGCGTGACCAGTTCGATCAAGTCGTGCATTTCGGTCAGCCGCTTTTGCA
>DATLIB010000145.1:0-10629 GCA_035539595.1 Noviherbaspirillum sp. | reverse complement strand
CGAGGGTTTTTGCGTCTTCAATGACGCTGCGATTGCGGCCCGTCTGATGCAAGCAGAGAGACGTGCTAGACACGTAGCGATTGTTGATCTCGATGTACATCAAGGCAATGGCACAGCATCGATCTTGGCGCATGACGATTCAGTGTTCACTTTGTCGCTGCATGGGGAAAATAATTTCCCATTCAAGAAGGAATGCAGTGATCTCGATGTCGCCCTGCCGGATGGGACGGGAGATGTCGATTATCTACATGCGCTATATGCTGCGTTGAATGAATTGTTCCGTCGCTGCTCTCCGCAATTGATCATATATCTGGCTGGAGCCGATCCGCACGAAGGGGATCGGCTAGGGAGGCTTAAACTGAGCATGGTTGGCTTGGCTGCGCGCGACAGCATGGTGCTCGACCAAGCGCGCGCTCGCAATATTCCGGTTGCAATTGCCATGGCGGGCGGGTATGGCAAAAACATCCAAGACACTGTTGCTGTGCATGTACAGACTGTTGCGTTAGCTTCCCAATACACAGGCCGCGTACAGGCAGTGCAACAGACATGAGCCCCGCCAAACCATCTTCCCCCGATACAGTTCTTATTACGGCCATTGACACGGCGCACAGTCCGTGGATGTCAGTAATGCCATTTTTGTTCGTCGTCATCTGGAGTACCGGCTTTGTTGTTGCCAAGATTGGTTTGGCGTATTCAGAACCGTTGACTTTTCTTTTGTTGCGTTTTCTTGGCGTACTGGCGATATTGCTGCCCCTGGTAATCATCGTAAAAGCGCCGTGGCCGTTCGGCCGCATGCGGCATATCGCTATCGCAGGAATTCTTGTGCATGCGGGTTATCTCGGTGGCGTATGGTGTGCGATCAAGATCGGCATGCCGGCCGGTTTGTCGGCGCTCATCGTTGGCATGCAACCGATCCTGACTGCGTTTGCTGCACCGCTGGTCGGAGAGTCGGTGCGCGGGCGGCAGTGGATAGGGCTCGTCTTTGGCTTGTGTGGTGTTGGTCTGGTAGTGGCGAACAAGATCTCGCTGGTCGGCTTATCATGGCAAAGCATCGCACTGTGCGTGTTCGCTCTGTTGTCGATCACTATCGGTACGCTATATCAGAAACGTTATTGCGCAAGTTTCGATTTGCGTACAGGAACCATCATCCAGTTTGCCGCTTCCTCTGTGGTCATACTGCCATTGGCGGTTTTCTTCGAAAATCTGCAGCTGGGGATGGACACGGTGCAATGGACACCTTCCTTCATCGGTGCGTTGCTATGGTCGGTGTTGGCGCTTTCCATCGGTGCGATTTTCCTATTGTTCGCATTAATTAGAAAAAGCGCGGCGACCAAGGTAACCAGTTTGCTGTATTTGACTCCGCCGACAACCGCCGTCATGGCGTGGGTCATGTTTGGAGAAGCGTTTAGTACCGTCGGCATGATTGGTATGATGCTGGCCGTCATCGGAGTGGCTTTAGTCGTCCGTTTTGCAAACGATGCGAGATAAAGACATGCTTTCGTTTTTACTAAGTCTCTCGGGCACGTATCGGATCACTGCTCGCAGCAGAGTGAGTCACACGACTCAAGGAAAGTAAATGACACGCTTATTCATGCACCATAAATACAAAGACATGCTGCATAAGCCTCGCCTTGGAGAAATAGACCCTTTTTTCAAATCTCGGATTTAGTTATTCATGATAGAGAATACGCAACAAAAAATGGTTGATGCTGCGATTACATCGCGCCGCTCAATTCGCGCCTTTCTGCCGAATCCAGTAGCAAGGGAGGACGTCGAGACGATTCTGGAGGTGGCCGCGCGGGCGCCATCTGGAACCAATACACAGCCGTGGAAGGTGTATGTATTGACTGGTGCCGCAAAAGAAAAGTTATCTGCTGAAATTTTGCGCGCACATAATGACCCTGCGCTCGGCAGGCAGCATTTCGAGGAATATCATTATTACCCGCGCGACTGGGTGTCGCCATACATCGACCGGCGCCGCAAGGTCGGCTGGGATCTGTACTCACTGCTAGGTTTAACGCGGGAAAATAAAACCGGGATGCATGCGCAGCATGGCAGAAACTACACATTCTTCGATGCGCCAGTCGGCATGATTTTCACCGTTGACCGCATCATGCAGCAAGGGTCCTGGCTCGATTACGGCATGTTTTTGCAAAACATCATGGTTGCTGCGCGCGGGCGTGGACTGGACACCTGTCCTCAGGCGGCCTTCACGCCATTTCATAAAATCATTAGCGAGACGTTGCAGCTTGCACCGAGCGAGATGGTGGTATGCGGGATGGCACTCGGCTATGCGGACATGGGGAAAATCGAGAATACGCTGGTCACCGAGCGCGAACCAGTATCAATATTCACCAGATTTTTAGAGTAAGTCAGTTTGAGACGATGTCATGAAAACACATCGTATCGCAGTCATTGCCAGCGACGGCATTGGTAAGGAACGAAGAAATTTGCGTTCTGGATGCCGTCGAGCCCAAGTTCGGTATCGACTAATAGGATCATTTCGATTTCGCGTCTTGCGGCGCTATTCGACCAGTATGTGAATTTGCACCCATGCTGGCTGATTCCTGGTCGCCCCGACGTGAGAGAGTAGCCAAACTCTTCGGCGATATTCTTTCCGACCTTGGTCTGGTGTGTGCCGGCATGATCACAATTGTGTCGTCTGCCAATATCAATCCCGAATGCCTTTATCCTTCCCTGTTCGAACCGGTGCACGGCCTGGCTCTCGATATCGCCGGCAAAGGTATTGCCAATCCAATCGGCCAGATATGGTGTGGTGCAATGCTGCTGGAGCGGTGATCTTGAACGCTATTGAAAAGTGCTGGATTCCAAGCCACAACAGGCACCGTTTACATGCGATATGAGAGCGCGCGCTCGGACCACGGATCTTGGTTTGGCCATTACCAATATGCTCTGACCTGTGTCGGGCATAGTTGCTAAAAGCAAAAATATTGCGAGGGGGAATTGTTATTGATTATCTTCAATCTTCCATAAGAAAGCCGTTTAATTTCCCGTGCTAACTATCTAATTTACTTGCTTAATTTCATTAGTTTGCTAGACTGCAAGAAAATGAGGCAAGAGTGGATAGGGGGAGAGCAAATGCGGAAATTGGCGCTGGGGGTTGTTATCGCGTTATTTACCTTGGCCATAAGTCCGCTTGCAGTCCAAGCCAAGAGTGCGTCTCCCACTAAAAAGCAAGCGTCTCAGAAAGCCCTCAAGAAAACCGGAAAGAAAACCGCCAAGAAAACGGTGAGCAAGCGAGAGTCTGCCAAGCGCACTAAACACGCGCTTGCCAAAGCCTCCGTTGCCAAACGCGCCAAGTCTGGCAAGGCAGCCGTTACAACGGCCTCCACGCCTAAATCCACAGTACACCGCATTACCTATGCACCGTCCCCTTATGCGGCAGGTACCGTATTAACAGTCGGTGACATGGCTGGTTTGCATTTGACGCCGGACCCACTTGCCTTGAAATCGAATGCCGCCTTGGTCATTGACCAGACGAATTCCGAAATCTTGTTCGAAAAAAATTCTGCAATCGCATTGCCGATCGCATCTCTAACAAAACTAATGATGGCGTTAGTTGTTGTGGAAGCACGTCAAGACTTGAACGAAGTACTCGAAGTCACATCAGATGACATTGATCGGGAAAAAAACAGTAGTTCCCGCTTGCGTGTCGGCTCGCAGATGACGCGTGCAGATATGCTGCATATTGCCCTGATGAGTTCCGAGAATCGTGCTGCCTCCGCACTGGGACGCCATTATCCAGGGGGGCGGGCGGCTTTTGTGGCCGCCATGAATGCAAAGGCCAAACTGCTCGGCATGACGGATACACATTTTGTTGATTCGACTGGCCTGTCGAGCCATAACGTTGCCAGCGCGCGTGACCTCGCCAAACTGGTTGATGCTGCACATCGCCACACCATCATTCGGAAATATTCCACCTACCCCCGCTACGAAGTCAACGCTGGTGGCTATCATCTAAATTACATAAACTCCAATCGACTGGTAATGAGTTCGGATTGGGAAATCGGATTGCAGAAAACCGGCTATATCTCCGAAGCGGGCCGTTGCCTAGTCATGCAAAGCATGATCGAAGGCCGTCCGGTAGTAATGGTGTTCCTTGATTCCAAAGGTAAGGATTCGCGTCTCGGGGACGCGAGTCGCATTCGTAAATGGCTCGAAACATCTAAGCGTGCAATCCTGACACAAGCGGCAGCGAGCCAAAGCTGACTTGGTGCGCGCCTCGACGTCGCACCTTTCAAGACCGATATCAGTCCATATTTTTCTTCTGAAAAGTTCACATCGATGATGTCAAGAATGCATCATCTGCATGCTTTTTTCTGTGTTACATTGGCCCTTGATCGACCTGCGGCGCTCTATCCGTACTAGAGAGTGCGGCAGCCGTTAGCTGATACGATTAATCCTCGCGGTCTGGATGACCAGTTGCGATGTTCGTGCAAGTTGCTTACACGAACATTGCAAAGAGGGTCTTCTCTTTTTACGAGTGTGCATAACCTGTGTATACGCCCAAAGTTCTTTTGGTCAACGATGATTCAACCAGCCTGTTTGCGCTGGCTAGTTTGCTTGATGACGGAGATTGCTATCAAGTCATCACGGCACGTTCCGGTGAAGAGGCGTTGCACCAAGTATTACAACATGACTTTGCGGTCATTCTGCTCGACGTTGGCATGCTGGGTCTGGACGGTTTTGAAACTGCAGAAGCGATTCATTCTTATCCATCCTCAGCCTCCGTTCCTATCATTTTTGTCACGGCACATTACGCTGATGAAATGAATCGGCTTAAAGGGTATCAAAAGGGAGCTGTTGACTATCTCTCTACTCCTATCATTCCGCAGATCCTGCAAACCAAGGTCGCTGTTTTCGTCGAGTTGGCACGAAAGAAGTTGCAATTGCAACGGCAGAAACAGGAAGTGGAAAACTTGAATCTTGAACTGCAACAGCAACGTAAACAGGATCTTGAACATATCAATGAACGCAAGCAGGCTGAAGAGGCGCTTCGCCAGTCGCAGGAAGAGCTACGTCAACTAGCCAGCTATCAGGAGCGCGTCAAGGAAGACGAGCGCAAGCGCATTGCGCGTGAAATCCATGACGAACTGGGGCAGAACCTGCTGGCGTTACGTATTGATATCGCCATGCTGCATGCGCGTACCGGTACTACACATCCAAAGCTCAACAAGAAGGTGCATGGGGTGCTTGATCACATCGATAGCACGATGAAAGCGATGCGCTCGATTATCAATAATCTGAGGCCGACAGTGCTCGATCTTGGTTTGAATGCAGCTATCGAATGGCAGGTAAAGGAATTTCAGCGTCGCACCAGTATTCTCTGTGAGCTGCAGATGGGAGAGAAAGAACTAGCGGTGGATGATAATCAGGCCATTGCGCTATTCCGCGTTTTGCAGGAATCGCTCCATAACGTGTTCCGGCATGCACGCGCGACCAAGGTAAGGATTGATGTCAATCTGCGAGACGAACGATTGTTCATGACGGTCGCCGACAATGGCGTCGGTATTTTCCCGGGCTGTCGTCGGAAAGCGAATTCCTTCGGCTTGGTGGGCATTAAGGAGCGTATCAGTATGCTCGGCGGCGATTTGATACTCGATACCACGCAAGGCGTCGGCACTGCTCTAACGGTATCGATCCCGCTCGACACCAGCGAGACGGCCGATGGCAATGTCCGCTGTCTAACCCGCACAAGCACATCGGAAGTCAAGGAACACAGGGTGCTTGCCAAGCGTACGATATCGAAGCGGAGGAAAGAATCGTTATCGGGCAAGCTGAAGGAGTTGACCTAAGTTTGCGTGTGCGTGTGTAGCGTGTCAGCAGGCGCACCGCTTTCTACCGTATCCCTCCTCCTATTCAGGAGAAGGTTCAAGATTGAAATTCACACCGTCACATCGCCGGGTCTTGCTGCACGTAACCAAGTACCGCTGAAATCTGGCCGGCTGTGTCGACCAGATCTTCGACCCAATCGTCTTGCAAGCGGTCAGCCGGTGCAGAGATCGATAAACCGGCAACCAGCTTGCCGGAATCATCATGAATGCCGGCGGCCATGCAGCGCACCCCAAGTTCCAGTTCTTCATTGTCGCGAGCATAACCGCGGGCCCGCACCAGACTCAGTTCGCGCTCCAGTTTCACCAGATCGGTGATGGAGTTTTTGTTGTGCCCGGAAAGTCCAGTACGCGTTGCATACGCACGTACCTGCTTGGGATCGTCGACCGAGAGAAAGAGTTTGCCGGTCGAAGTCAGATGTAATGGTGCGCGGCCGCCAATGGCGCGTACTACTTGCATGCCTGACCGTTCGGAAAATGAGCGATCGATATACACGATTTCATCGCCCTGACGTACCGATAAATTGATTGTCTGATGGGTTTTGCGGTGCAATGCGCGCATGAATTCCAGTGCGGCCTCGCGTACGTTCAGGCGGCTTTTGACAATATTGCCTAGCTCCAGCAGACGCATGCCAAGTCGATAAGAGCCAGCTTCGGCCCGGTCAACGAAGCGTTTTAGTACCAGGTCGTTCAGGATGCGATGAGCGGTTGAGGGGTGCAGGCCGGTGGCGGTAGAGAGTTCTTTCAGACTGACTGGATCGGGATACTGCGCGAGCGCATCCAATAACGAGGCCATGCGTTCGATCACTTGAATCGCAGTTTGACTGTTCTCGGAAGATTGTGCGGGTTTCATATGGTGGTTGTTGCGTTGCAATAGAAATGTTATACCACAATGTGAAAAAACCAAAAAGATGCGCGCAAAAATTTGCTTGCAGACCGCAAATTTTTTCATCGGCCGACTCGGAGGGATTGGTTTGCAGACGCGCCATAATGCAGTTAGTAAGGACCAAGCATGACCAGGCCACACTGCTGCACCCCTTATCCCATCCCTGCTATTACCATCGCCGTGTTGTTTCTAAAGAAGAGGACCTGATAAATGCCCGTAATCACTTGCATCGAGGACCTGCGCATCTTGGCGCAAAAGCGTGTGCCGCGGATGTTTTACGATTATGCCGACTCCGGATCGTGGGCCGAGTCGACGTATCGTGCCAACAGCACCGACTTCGATCGCATCAAGTTCCGCCAACGCGTGGCTGTGAACATGGAAAATCGAACGCTGACTTCCACCATGGCGGGGCAGGAGGCTGCCATGCCGGTGGCGATTGCTCCCACCGGACTGACGGGAATGCAGCATGCCGACGGCGAGATCCTCGCTGCCAGAGCGGCCGAAAAATTCGGCATCCCATTCACCTTGTCTACGATGAGTATCTGTTCGATCGAAGACATTGCAGCCAATACCAGCAAGCCATTCTGGTTCCAGGTTTACTTCCTGCGCGACCGCGACTTTATGGGGCGTCTGATCGAACGTGCCAAGGCGGCCAACTGTTCGGCGTTAGTGCTGACCCTCGACCTACAGATCCTCGGGCAGCGTCACAAGGATCTAAAAAACGGCTTATCGGCACCACCCAAGCTGACTGTGCCTAACCTCATCAATATGATGAGTAAGCCGAGCTGGTGCTGGGGCATGTTGAATACGCGTCGCCGTGGTTTTGGCAATATCGTCGGTCATGCGAGCAACGTATCGGACATGTCCTCCCTGTCATCGTGGACTGCGGAGCAGTTCGATCCGGCACTGTCCTGGGACGACGTGGCATGGGTCCGAAAACGCTGGGGCGGAAAATTGATCCTCAAAGGCATCATGGACGCTGACGATGCGCGTCTTGCAGCGCAAAGCGGAGCGGATGCGCTGATCGTCTCGAACCACGGTGGTCGCCAACTCGACGGCGCGCCGTCGTCGATTGCCGCGTTACCGGAAATCGTCGCGGCAGTTGGCGACAAGATCGAAGTACACATGGATGGCGGGATTCGGTCAGGACAGGATGTGATCAAGGCGCTGGCACTGGGTGCGCGCGGCGTGTATGTCGGACGTGCATTTCTTTACGGCTTGGGCGCAATGGGCGAGGCGGGCGTGACCAAATGCCTGGAAATCATTCGCAAAGAATTAGACATCACGATGGCCTTCTGCGGCCTTACTGACATTCGGCGGGTGGACAGCAAAATCCTGGTGCCTGGTACCTATTGATTTCGTGCAGGGACCGCCCTGTTAAAATTTGCCGCTTCCATAGCGGGAGCAGCAAAAACATGGCAGACCACGATCCACGCGTTAGTCAATTCAAAAGCAGAAGCGGCGCCAAGCGAATTTATGCCGCTTTGCGTTATTCGATGCAAGGTCTGAAAACCGCATGGAAAAGCGAGCATGCTTTTCGTCAGGAACTGTTGCTGCTTGCCCCCGCACTGGTCGTCGCCCTGCTGCTGCCGCTCTCATCCCTGAAAAAACTCGCCTTGATTGCCGTCCTGATACTGGTTCTGATTGTCGAACTGCTCAATTCGGCCATTGAAGCGGTGGTTGACCGCATATCCTTCGATCCGCATCCGTTGTCGAAGAACGCCAAGGACTTCGGCAGTGCTGCAGTCTTTCTTGCTCTGTCATTAGCGGTCGTTACCTGGTTGGTCATTGTTGCTCCTTTGTTTTGGAAGTAAGTCTCTTGCTCATCGCTATCGATAGTGACGGACTGCCAGCTTGTCGCCGCTCATCGTGGCAGTCAGGAAAACGACTTGCACGAAGGAATATTCATATTCCAATTTGTTTGTTAGAGATAAGGCCTTGTTGTTTTATTATCCACCGGTGCTTTTGAACGGCTGGCTGGTTTTCCTCCCGGCGGCTTATCCTGTTTTACAACTTAAGGATTCTTGTCATGACAAAAACAATGCATCTTCCAATCGTCCGCTTGTTAGGGGGCTTGGCGCTAGCTGCGTGCACCTTGAGTGCCAACGCCGCAGATTTGCTGGAAACCGTCAAGGCACGCGGTACGCTGCGTATTGCAGTGGAAGGAACCTATCCTCCGTTCAACTACAAGGACAAGCAAAGCAACGAACTGACCGGCTTTGACGTCGATGTTGCCAAATTGTTGGCCGCCAAGCTCGGCCTTAAACCCGAATTCACCACGACCGAATGGAGCGGCATCCTGGCTGGTTTGTCCGCCGGAAAATACGATGTGATTGTGAATCAGGTCGGCATTACCCCGCAGCGTCAGGAAGCTTTCGACTTCTCCGATCCTTACACTGTGTCCAGCCCACAGCTGATCGTGAAGAAAAACGACAAGCGCAGCTTTGCCTCGACCGAGGATCTGAAGGGCAAGAAGCTGGGCGTCGGTCAAGGCACCAATTTTGAACAGAAAGCCAAGGCACTTCCCGGCGTCGAGGTCAAGAGCTATCCGGGGGCACCGGAATATCTGCAGGATCTCGCCTCAGGCCGTATCGATGCTGCCCTCAACGACAGCTTGATGGTGTCTTATCTGCTGAAAAATTCGCCCTTGCCGCTGAAAGCCGGCGCAACGCTGGGCGATGTTGAAAAAATGGGTATTCCCTTCCAGAAGGGGAATCCACAATTCAAGGCTGCGCTGAACAAGGCCTTGGCCGATGCGATCAAGGATGGCAGCTTCAATAGGGTGTCGGTGAAGTGGTTCGGCCGCGACGTGAGCAAGGCGCCGGCGGTACGTTAAACAGTCTCGGCACCTGCCTTTTAAACCATCCCCGCAGCGTGCTGCGGGGATATTTTTTTACATCTAAGCCTATGGAACTTCTCGAACTGATGCGCCTCGCAGCCCCGGTGATGCTGAAGGGTGCGGGCTACACGGTACTGTTTGCGCTGGCCTCCATGATCTGCGGCCTCGCGCTCGGTTTTGTGCTGGCTGTTGCGCGCATCATGCCGTTGCGGCCGCTGCAATGGACTGCGACTGCCTATGTCAGCTTGATGCGTGGTACGCCGCTGCTGGTACAGGTGTTCGTTATCTACTATGGCTTGCCCAGTGTCGGCATCGAGTTTTCCCCGGTGACCGCCGGCATTCTTGCGCTCAGCCTGAATGCCGGCGCTTATTTATCCGAAAGCCTGCGCGGTGCGATTCTTGGCGTTAGCAAAGGACAGTGGGCAGCCAGTTACAGCCTGGGACTGACGTACCCGCAGACCTTGCGCCATGTGGTGGTGCCGCAGGCGCTACGCATTGCCGTGCCATCGATGGGCAACACCTTGATCAGTCTGATCAAGGATACTTCGCTGGTGTCGGTGATTACGGTAACTGAATTGATGTTGGCGACCAAGGAAGTGATCGCGGTAACGTTTCAACCCTTGCCGCTGTTTGTGGCGGCGGCGCTGTTGTACTGGGGGCTGAGTCTGTGTTTCGAAGCACTGCAGCATCGCATGGAGCGGCGGTTGCAGCGCGCGCATGTATAGCGCCGCCCTATGTGGACCAGGTTGATGTAGCGTGCGTGCGACTCTTTCCGAGTCTGAATGGGCAAGAGCGATGACGCTATCGCGTAACAAAGTACGAAAAACGTCGTTCTCATCGGTGCATGCATCCGCTGCCGTGAGGCTTCCAAGACTGTTCTGACGTTGCCCGTCTGTGAAGCGGCGGGGCAGGCGATCCTGCTATAAATTTCAGCAATCAAGGTTAAGGCGGCTCAATCCCTTTGATGCTCCTCTCATGCAAACTTTGAGTATCTTGTCTATCGGTAAATAAAAAAGGAGTCGCTATGGCTACATCATTGAGCAGTACATCGG
>DATLIB010000144.1:0-8682 GCA_035539595.1 Noviherbaspirillum sp. | reverse complement strand
AGCAAGCCGAAGATGACCGCCAAGCCCAGCGACAGCATGGCGTAGAAGGAACCGTTGACCAGGCCCAGCAATAGTTGGCTGAGCAGAGCTTGCAGGGGGATGCCGAAGATATCCATAGACGTCAAGAAAAGTTGCTATTTTTGCAGCACCACTCTCCTACTCCAAAAAACGACGGGATGAGGGTGCAGCGATGTCAATGGGTCGGTGGGGAATAGACTTGTTTCACGCTCCGCCTTGCGAGCCGACTGACTGCTCGGCACACCATGCGCTTTGCCGAGTCCACGCAGGTTTTCTTAATGCTGAAGCGGCGAGAGCGCGATGATTCAGTCATACAAACCGCCCACCGAAAAGGGAGTTAAAGCGCCACCCGGATAACATCAGGCATGCTCCAGGTGGCCTCCAATTTCTTTCACATCACTTCCACAAGGGACATTTCGATTCCGCCTTGGTGGAATAGGCTTGGTCGCCCGGGATGGTTTGCACCACCTTGTAGTAATCCCATGGCGTCTTCGATTCCGAGGGCTTTTTCACTTCCATCAGGTACATGTCATGCACCATGCGCCCGTCCGGACGGATCACGCCACCTTTGGCAAACATGTCATTGATCTTGTTTTGTTTCAGATGCGCCATGACCTTGTCGGCATCATCCGTCTTCAATGTCTTGACTGCGTTCAAGTATTGCGTGGTGGCCGAATAATCGCCGGCTTGCAGCATGGATGGCATCTTTTTCATTTTTGCGAAGTAGCGCTGGGCCCAGGCACGCGAATCGGCATTTTGGTTCCAATACCAGCCGTCGGTCAGGTACATGCCTTGAGTCAAGTTCAGGCCGAGCGAATGCACGTCATTGATAAACATCAGCAAGCCGGCCAGCTTCATGGTGCCGGTGATGCCGAACTCGTTGGCCGCCTTGATGGCATTGATGGTGTCGCCACCGGCATTTGCCAGCCCCAGGATTTGCGCCTTGGAGGCTTGTGCCTGCAGCAGGAAGGAAGAGAAATCGGAAGCCGACAAGGGATGACGCACGCTACCGACCACCTTGCCGCCGTTGGCCTTGACCACGTCGGCCGTGTCCTTTTCAAGCGAGGCGCCGAAGGCGTAATCGGCTGTCAGGAAAAACCAGTTCTTGCCGCCCTGCTTCACGATAGCCCCACCGGTACCGCGTGCCAGCGCGACGGTGTCGTAAGCATAGTGCACAGTGTACGGCGAGCATTCTTCATTGGTCAGGCGCGCCGACCCGGCGCCTATCGAGATAAACACCTTCTTTTTCTCGGCTGCCACTTTTGCCATCGCCAAGCTGGCCCCCGAATTGGTGCCGCCGATCAGCATGTCCACGCCCTGCTGGTCGAACCATTCGCGTGCCTTGGAAGCCGCGATATCGGCCTTGTTCTGGTGGTCGGCAGCGATGAATTCGATCTTCTTGCCGGCGACATTGCCGCCCATGTCGGCAATCGCCATCTTGACCGCTTCTGCTCCGCCCGGCCCGTCAATGTCGGCATACAGGCCCGACATGTCCGTGATCAAACCGATCTTGATCACGTCGCCGGAAACTTGTGCTGATGCAGAAGCTGCCACACCCAGCGCCAGCGTAGCGGACACTGCAACTGCCATTGCTTTCAATTTCATGTCGATCTCCTTTGGTTAATAACAATGCCGCAATGCCGACCTGCGGCTTTTTTATACGCCGAGCAGCGAATGCAGCACCGGCATTTTGTTATCCAGTTCGGAAGCAGCGAAGGTCTCGACGATCTGACCGTGCTCCATCACGTAAAAGCGGTCCGCCAGCGGCGCAGCAAAGCGGAAGTTTTGTTCCACCATGACGATGGTGTAGCCCTTGGCCTTGAGCGTGGTGATCATGCGCGCCAGCGCCTGCACGATGACCGGCGCCAAGCCTTCGGAGATTTCATCGAGCAACAGCAAACGTGCGCCAGTTCGCAGGATGCGCGCCACGGCCAGCATTTGTTGTTCACCACCCGACAGGCGCGTGCCCTGACTGGATTTGCGTTCTGCCAGATTGGGGAACATGGCGTAGATTTCCTCGACCGACATGCCTTGTTCGGTCTTCGATACCGACGGCGGCAGCAGCAGGTTTTCTTCCGTCGAGAGCGACGAAAAAATGCCCCGTTCTTCGGGACAGTAGCCGACACCGAGGTGGGCAACCTGGTACGTCGGCAAATGGATTGCTTCGGTGCCGTTGATCTTGATCGATCCCTTGCGCGCGCCGGTCAAGCCCATGATGGCGCGCAAGGTGGTGGTGCGGCCGGCGCCGTTACGCCCCAGCAGCGTGACGACTTCGCCCTGGTTTACCGTCAGGTTGACATCGTGCAGGATGTGCGACTCGCCGTACCAGGCTTGCAGGTGGGTAATTTCCAGTGCCGGTGTCACCATTCAATGCGCTCCTTCCAAGGCACCGGCAGCGGTACCCATATACGCTTCCATGACTTCCGGATTGCGGGACACCTGTTCATACGTGCCCTCCGCCAAGACGGCGCCGCGCTGCAACACCGAGATACGGTCGCTGATGCCGGCAATCACATTCATGTTGTGTTCCACCATCAGGATGGTCCGGCCTGCCGACACTTTTTTGATCAGCTCGGTAACGCGATGCACGTCTTCATGTCCCATGCCTTGCGTCGGCTCATCCAGCAACATCAGTTCCGGTTCCATGCCGAGGGTGGTGGCGATTTCCAGTGCGCGCTTGCGGCCATAGGGCAAGTCCACCGTCAGCGTGTCAGCAAAGCTTTCCAAATCAACTTGCGCCAGCAAAGCCATGGCCTTGTCGTTGAGGGCATCGAGTTTCTTTTCGCTTTGCCAGAAAGCGAAGGAATTGCCGAGTGGCCGCTGCAAACCGATGCGCACGTTTTCCAACACCGTCAGGTGCGGAAACACTGCCGAGATTTGAAAGGAGCGGATGATGCCTTGGCGCGCAATCTGCGCCGGCTTGGCCGCGGTAATGTCGCGCCCGTTGAACAGGATTTGTCCCGACGTCGGAATCAGGAACTTGGTCAGCAAATTGAAGCAAGTGGTCTTGCCAGCCCCATTAGGGCCAATCAGCGCATGGATATGCCCGCGCTGCACTTGCAGGCTGACATTATTGACCGCAGTGAATCCCTTGAATTCCTTGGTCAGGTGTTTCGTCTCCAACACCACATCTGCCATGGTTTCTCCCTGTTGACTGTTATTAGAGCGTTGCGCGAGCAGAAAGTCGTGCATAACGATGATGCACAGTACACAGTACGGTCAGGGGGGTGGCAATACGGCAAGCAATTCATTTATCGATTGTTTGGCCTGTATCAATGTTATCTCTGCCTTATCATCAAGTTGGCGACGATGTTATCACGCAGAAATATTGCATGAAGGTAACTCGACCTTCACTACGTAGAATTCCTTATTTGTCGCCTGGATGACAACTTTAAGGGTGCAAATATGCTTTCTGGCCTCGAGTGGCGAAGGCACTCCCCCCTCGACAGCGACATGGTCTGCGTCCGATCAATGCAGAATAAAGAAGGAGGGTGCCATATATACCCGTACAGCCGCGATGCCTCCGATAGCTGCAGCTGGATTGCCTTGGATTTGTGAAGCAATGCAACGCCGTTTCGCTGGTTAATAGGGGTAAAGCAGCGCCCTACTTTTTATCGCCCCCATCCTTTGTCCTTAAACCCATGCATGCCTGACAAAACAACTTCTTTTTGGAGCAAATTAGCGGCAATCACGGCTTTTTTAGGCGCGCTTGCCGCTGTCGGTGCCCTGGTAGACAACTATCTGGAACGGGGTACGGATACTTCCGTTTCCGGCACGTATAACGGACAAATCATTAATAAAACCTTCGGCCAAGGCGGCAAGCTCAGGCTCATTCTGAATGACGCTTCTGGAAAAATCACCGGCACCGTGATTATCACGGGCGCGCTTGGCGGTTCCGGCCCCTTGGAAGGTCAGCGAGAAGGTAATCGCATCGGCTTCACTTCACTGGAACAATCCACAGGAATGCTCATCGCTTGGGAAGGCGTCATTGAGGGGTCCACGATCTCGGGAGACTATAGCGTTTCCCTACCCATGGCATCCAAGGTCTTGAACCCGACGTTCCCTGATCAGGTAGGAGAATGGGAGGTAGGGAAATAAGGCCAGCCTATTCCCCAGCAGCTTTCAGGGCGCCCTCGTACGCAAACCACAGACTTTCAAGCATCAAGCGGACAAGCCGCGGAGGCTTCCCCCACTGACAGCGCTTGTGTTGCCGCCTTGCGCGACGCCTTGATCCATTGCGCCGCTTTTTCCGCAATCATGATGGTCGGCGCATTGGTATTGCCCGACGTAATCGTCGGCATCACCGAGGCATCCACCACGCGCAGGCCGCGCACTCCTTTCACGCGCAATTGGTTGTCCACTACCGCCAACAGATCGGTTTCACGTCCCATGCGGCAAGTACCGACCGGGTGAAAAATGGTCGTGCCGATATCGCCTGCCGCCTGCGCCAGCTCTTCCTCGCTGCGGTAATGGCCGCCGGGCTTGAATTCTTCCGGTACATATTTGCGCAGCGCCGGCGCTGCGACGATGTTGCGCGTCAAGGCCAGCGCCTGGGCAGCGACCTTGCGGTCTTCGGCTGTGCTGAGGTAGTTCGGCGTGATTTTTGGCGCGGCAAACGGGTCGCCGGAAGCAAGGCGGATATGTCCGCGCGCGGTCGGGCGCAGATTGCATACGCTGGCGGTAAAGGCGGGGAAAGGATGCAGCGGCTCGCCGAATTTTTCCAGCGACAACGGCTGTACGTGGTATTCCAGATTGGGCGTCGGCTGCGACGGGTCGGAGCGCGTGAAAGCACCAAGTTGCGACGGCGCCATCGACATCGGCCCGCTGCGCCAAAGCGCATATTGCAAACCGATTTGCATCTTGCCGAACCAGTTGTTGGCCATCGTGTTCAAGGTTTTGGCGCCCTGGATCTTGAACGCCATGCGCAGTTGCAGATGGTCTTGCAGGTTGTCGCCCACGCCCGGCACATTGACCCGTACCGGCACGCCATGCTGCTGCAACAGCGTAGCCGGTCCGATGCCCGACAGTTGCAGGATGTGCGGCGAACCGACCGCGCCGGCAGCCGAGATGGTTTCGTGCCGCGCTTCGGCAAACCATTCATGGCCGCCGCCGGTAAATTCGACGCCGCTGCACACCGGACCGTTTTCGCCCGGCACCAGGCGCAAACGCTTCACATGGCAGCCGGTCATGATGTCGAGCGTGCCGCGCCGGCCGGCAGTCGATTTCAGAAAGGCGCGCGCGGTATTCCAGCGCAAGCCCTTTTTCTGGTTCACCTCGAAATAACCGCAACCTTCGTTGTCGCCGCGATTGAAATCCTCGCATTTGGGAATGCCGACCTGTTGCGCGGCATCGCGGAAAGCATCCAGGATTTCCCAAGACAGGCGTTGCCGCTCGACTCGCCACTCGCCGCCCGCGCCGTGAAACTCGTCCGCACCCCGATGGTAATCCTCGCTGCGCCGGAACAAGGGCAGCACCTGATCCCAGCGCCAACTCTCGTCGCCGGTCAGCTGCGCCCAATGGTCGTAATCGGCTGCCTGGCCGCGCATGTAAATCATGCCGTTGATCGACGACGAGCCGCCCATCACCTTGCCACGCGGGTAGATCAAGCTGCGGCCGTTCAAGCCCGCATCGGCTTCGGTGCGGTACAGCCAATCGGTGCGCGGGTTATCGATGCAGTACAGGTAGCCGACCGGGATATGGACCCAAATGTAATCGTCCTTGCGCCCCGCTTCCAGTAACAGGACCGACACATCGGCATCCTGTGCCAAGCGGTTGGCCAGCACGCAACCGGCGGAACCGGCTCCGATGATGACGTAGTCATATGTCCCTGCGGATTCCACGGCGGCTCCTCGCCTCCCCTGTGCGGGGAAGCCATGCACTTCAGTTAAACAAACAATGCAAACAATGCGGCCCTGCAGCGACCGCTCATTTCGCCACCGGCATGGTGAATTCCGCTCCCTTGCCGATGGTGGCCGGCCAGCGCTGCATGACCGATTTATAACGCGTATAGAAACGAATGCCCTCTTCCCCGTAGGCATGAGTGTCTCCGAACAACGAGCGTTTCCAGCCGCCGAAGGAATGCCAGGCCATCGGTACTGGAATCGGCACATTGATGCCCACCATGCCAACTTCGATACGGCGCGAAAACTCGCGTGCGGTATTGCCGTCGGAGGTGAACAGCGCCACGCCGTTGCCGAATTCATGGCCGTTGATCAACTCCACCGCCGCCGCAAAATCCGGCACGCGCACCACGCATAATACCGGCCCGAAGATTTCTTCACGGTAAATTTTCATGGCAGGCGTCACCCGGTCGAACAGCGAACCGCCGAGGAAAAAGCCCTTTTCATGTCCCGGCACCGTCAATCCGCGACCATCGATCAGCAACTTGGCACCTTCCTGCACACCGCTTTCAATATAGTCGGCCACCTTCTGCCTGTGTTGGGCCGTGACCAGCGGCCCCATTTCGGCATCGCTTTCCATGCCGTTCTTCACCTTCAAGGCCTTGACGCGCGGGATCAAGGCTTCGATCAGTTTGTCGGCCACGCCGCCGACCGCCACCGCCACCGAAATCGCCATGCAGCGCTCGCCTGCCGAGCCATAGGCCGCGCCGATCAAGGCATCGACCGCCTGGTCCAGGTCGGCGTCCGGCATCACCACCAGATGGTTCTTGGCACCGCCCAGTGCCTGCACGCGCAGGGGATACGCGCCCTTGCGCTTCGCCCCTTCGGTATAAATGTATTCGGCAATCGGGGTCGAACCGACGAAGGACAGCGCATTCACCTGCGGATGCTGCAACAGCGCATCGACCGCCACCTTGTCGCCCTGTACCACGTTGAACACGCCGTCCGGCAAGCCTGCTTGCTGCAGCAAATCGGCCACCATCAACGAGGGCGAAGGATCGCGCTCGGAGGGTTTGAGGATGAAGGTATTGCCAGTGGCAAGCGCCATCGGCGCCATCCACATCGGCACCATGAAAGGAAAGTTAAAAGGCGTAATCCCGGCCGTCACGCCCAGCGGCTGGCGCAATTGCCAGTTGTCGATGCCGCCGCCGATATTGTCGGTGAACTGGGTTTTCAGCAATTGCGGAATGCCGCAGGCGAACTCGACCACTTCCAGCCCGCGCGTCACTTCGCCCTTGGCATCGGAAAAGACCTTGCCATGCTCGCGCGTGATGGCGGCGGCCAAGTCGTCGTGGTGCTGCTCGATCAATTCCTTGAATTTCGACAGGATGCGCGCACGCTTCAAGGGCGCGGTCTCGGCCCATGCCGGCGCGGCGGCGCTGGCGGCAGCGACTGCGGCATCAACTTCGCCGGTGCTGGCCAAGGCCACCCGTGCACTGACCTCGCCGGTCGCCGGATTGAACACGTCTTGCTGGCGACCACTGGTCGATTCATGCACACGACCACCGATGTAATGCTGGAGAAGCTGCGTCATAAAGATTCCTTTGGAAGATTATTGCTTTTCGCTAGCTTAAGTCGCTTGATTCTTGAAATCCAATGAGTTCTTATCAAGTTTCACATAAGAGATTTTTATAATGCAGCGACCCGCCAAGGAGATAAACCGATGGACCTGACCCAGCTACGCGCCTTCGTCACGGTCGCCCGCGAAGGCAACCTGACTCGCGCCGCCGAGCGCCTGCACCTGACGCAACCCGCGGTCAGTCTGCAAATCAAGGCATTGCAAGCGGCACTCCAGTTGCAACTGTTCATCCGCACGCCGGGCGGCATGGCTTTGACCGACGACGGCGCCAAGCTGCTGCCCTTTGCCGAGCGGGTCATGGAAAGCGTGGCCGAATTCCGTCAAGGCGCAGCGGCCCTGCACTCCACCTTGAGCGGCACGCTGGCCATCGGCACCATCCTCGACCCGGAATTCATTCGCTTGGGCGCCTTCCTCAAGCGCCTGGTCGAAACCTATCCGCAACTATCCACGCAATTGCAGCACGGCATGTCCGGCTGGGTACTGCAACAAATCAGGGCCGGCCTGCTGGATGTCGGCTACTACCTCGGCACGCCTGGCAAGGAATGCCACACCCAAACCCTGACCTCGTTCACCTACAACGTCGTCGCGCCGCAAGGTTGGAAAAACCGGGTCGCCGGCAAGGACTGGGCAGCGCTGGCCCGCTTGCCTTGGATCTGGACCCCGCCCGAATCGGCGCATCACCGCTTATTGAGCAAAACCTTCGCTTCCTGCAAGGCGACGCCCAATAAGGTGGCGCTAGTCGACCAGGAACCGTCCATGCTCGACTTGGTGAAATCCGGCGTCGGCCTGTCGCTGGTGCGCGAATCGATCGCCTTGCGCGAAGCCCATGCCCACGGTCTGGTCATCGCCGACACGGTCAGTCTGTCCACCGAGCTTTCCTTCATTTGCCTGGCCAAGCGCAAAAACGAACCCGTCATCGCTGCCGTGTTTACCTTGTTGCAATCGCTCTGGCGCAGCGAGTAAACAAGCAGCCAACCAGCGCCTGCTGTGAATAAGTCTTTGCATATCCCTTGCACAGCTTGGGAATAAGCTGCCGTTTCTGTTTGTCCCTCGATTTTGTCCAACAACTATTCTGCGGCGATACACGTCTTATGCAGACTTTATCCTTCTCGCAAGCCCTTGATTTCATTTCCGTTTACAGACTTGTCCACGTAAACAAGACCCTGTTAACAACTACTACTATGT
>DATLIB010000143.1:0-13030 GCA_035539595.1 Noviherbaspirillum sp. | reverse complement strand
AGGCGGCCGTCGCGGCCGATGACGACGGTTTGTTCATCCTTGATGCGCACGGCGGTGCCGAAGGCTTGGCCGATGTGGCGGGCAACGCCGATGTCCAGCGTCTTGCCGACAATGCCGCGGATGTCGTAGGCCTTGAATATGCTTTGGGATACAGTAGTGGACATTTTTTATGAACGAAGGGAAGAGAGAAAAATCGCCTGACGCACAAAAATTAGTGGAGTAGTACTCGGCTATCGCCGCTTTCTTCCAAAAATCATCCAGCGCGGCGCCCTGAATCGTACGATGCGCGCATAGAGCCATACGTAGCTGGCGACAAATAAGGCACAAAACGTGATTAACACTCCCGTATGCTGCCAGAACAAGGTTGCCGGAATAACCGCCATTGCCGAGAGCAACCAGAGATACGGTGAGGTCAAGGCGTTGCTGCGTGTAAGCGCCTGCGCATCCCCGACCGCCCATAATACGATGCGGCGGAAAATCAGACTGTGCAAATGGATGCCGTCCGGCATTCCGGGCGATTTCCCGCGCAAAAAGACGCGCCGGTATACCGAGAACAATGTTTCGAAAACCGGATAAATGAGCAGTAATGCCGCATACCATGTCGAGACTTCGGGATTGCGCATGACCAACAGAACCGATAGCTCTCCCAGCATGAATCCGAGAAAATACGCACCACCATCCCCTAGGAAAATCAACCCTGCCGGGTAATTCCAGACCAGGAATCCGGCAGTCGCACCGGCAACCACCAGTGCAGCCACCAGGATGAATACATCATTGACCTGCAGCGCCACGTAGGCCAGCGACAACAGTATGCATATCGCCACGACGCTCGCCAACCCATTGAAACCATCGATGATATTCACTGCGTTGGCGATACCGGCAACCGCCAGCACCGTCAGCGGTAAGGCAATCCACAGGGTGTTCAGCGGCAGTTCGGATGTTAGCCAGTCGAGACGTTCGATTTTGGCATCCAGCAGAAAATACCCCATGGCGGCGGCAATCATGGTGAGGATAAGTCGACGCGAGGCGCTCACGCGCTGCGTAAAATCTTCGACTATCCCGCCCAAAAACGCGACCGACGAACACAGCAACAGCAGCAGGATACCTTCGCCGATCGTTGGTGCACGCCACATGGCAATCACGCCGCCGAATACGACGGCACAAAAAATTCCGATCCCGCCGATGCGGGGAACGGCACGCGCATGCACTTTTTGCACGCCGAACAGGTCCGAATCCAGTGCTGCACCGTGGCGCCGAGCGAGCTTGATCACAACAAGCGTCATCATCGCGGCGGCAATGAAACTGATGAAAAAAGAAGACATTTTTTATTGTAGTGAGCCGCCTGGATTGGCAGCAGTCCTTGTCAATTCAGGAAGGCTCCGAACAACGATTCGGACAGCCATGCTGCGGAAAATCGAAGAAAGCGTGTAGTTTAATTTATAGAATCCTTCTTGGGGGTCCGCCAACCAGGCAGCGGCACACCGGTCTCCATCACCCGGACTTTGCAAGTACCTTGCGATATAGCCCGACATACGCCTGCGCCATCCTGCGAGCCGTAAACAATGCTTCAAACCGCTCTCTCGCACGCCGTCCCATTTCTTCCGCCAACGCCCTATCCTGCTCCAGCTGGTCTATTGCCGCGCGCAACGCGGCCGGATCATTGGGTGCGACAACCAAACCGGTCAGGCCATTGATGTTGACGTAACTGCTGCCGGTACCGATTTCGGACGAAATCAGCGGCTTGCCGAACATTGCCCCTTCCAGCAGGGTGACGCCGAACGCTTCCGAGCGCAGATGCGAGGGAAATACGACCGCGCGGCATAATTTCAACAATGCCACCTTATCTTCATCCGATACCGCGCCAAGGAACTGCACATTGCTCAGGCCCAGGTGTGCCGCCTGCTGCTTGAGATCGGCTTCCACCGGTCCAGCTCCCACGATGACGAATCGGCTGCGGCTCTGGACGCAGGCTTCGAGCAGAATATGCAACCCCTTGTAATAACGCAGTACCCCGACGAAGAGGAAAAAATCTTCGCCGACCTGGTCGCGCCAGTAATCCAGGCGCCGTGAATCGACGCGCGGATAGCTTTCCTCATCCAAGCCAATCGGAATCACCGTCGCTTTTTCACGGTAGTCCTGCAGTGGTGCGCTGCTTTCCAGGTAGTTAGGTGAGGTCGGGACGATAGCGCGCACATCGGAAAAGAAACGCCGCATCAACGGTCGGTAAACCGGCATCAGCAGGCGCTGGCGCACCACGTCGGAGTGGTAGGTCAGGACCGCTGGCTTATTCTTCCCGGCAGCAAGATGCAATAGGTCGCCAAACGGCCACGGGTAATGGTAGTGAATCAAATCCGACTGCGCGGCAACCTTACGGAACAACGCAAAGGAGGAGAGCGACATCGGCGTCGACGCCATCTCCAGCTGCGTCTGCGCACGAACGATTTCCGTTGGGCCATCGTGCAGCAAGGGTGTTGTCTTCGCTTGGCGGCTTAGCGTAAATATCCGGCTTTCCACGCCCATCGTGCTTGTGGCGGAGTTCAGTTGCCTGATGACTTGCTCGACTCCACCAAAGGAATCTGGATAGTAGGTCTTGAAAACGTGCAGAACGCGCATGGGTACTGACATACGATCAACGCCCCAGAACCGCGCGATAAACCGCGATCGTTTCTTCAATGGTCCGGCGCCATGTCAGCCGTGATGCACGTTCGCGCCCCGCGGCAATGCACCGCGCCCGCAAGGCATCATCCTGCACCAGGCTTAACATCGCGTCGCCGATGTCCGCAACCGAGGAGGGGTCGACTTCCAGGGCTGCACCTTCCGATACTTCCGGCAGCGACGTGGTGTTGGAGGTCACGACAGGCACGCCGGAGGCAAAGGCTTCCGCCACGGGAATGCCAAAACCTTCGTACAAGGAAGGGAAAACGAATACACCGGCTCCGGCGTAGATATGCCGCAACCGGTCTTCTCCGGCCAAGTCATTCAACCAGATCACGTTTTCGCCATTCTGTATCGCGGCATTCATCTGCCGCACAAGGTCATCGCAACGCCACCCGGCGCGCCCGACAATCACCAACTGACGCTCCTTGCGAACGGCGGGTGGCAAGCCCAGATAGGCGGCAACGATCCGCTCCACGTTCTTGCGTGGCTGCAGCGTGCCGACAAACAGAAAATACCCCGCCTTCAAGCCATTGGCAGTCAAGGTTTCCTGCACTGCCTCCGGAGCCGGAGGGACACTCCATTCCGCGCCGACGCCGCAAGGAACGACGGTGATGCGGCGCTCATCGACGCCAAAAAACTCGACCAACTCGGTAATCGCAAAATGCGACAAAGCGATGACATGGTCCGCTTTGCCAGCGGCCTTCTTTTGAACCCAGTTCTTGAGGCTGCGCAAGCAGGGTCTGGTCCATTCCGGGTACTTTAGAGGAACAGCGTCATGCAGCGTCGCCACCACCGGACAATGCATACGGACGATACGGTAATCGGTTGCATGGTACAGATCGACCGGTAATCGGCTGCGCGCCGGCGAAACCAAGTCTCGTAGCGATAACACGCCGTACGGCTGCGACATGGCTTCACCAGCAGAAAACTGCTTGCGCAAACTATGGGGCAATGACGGCGCAAAGGAGAAACCATGGACTTGGCATCCGGCACCAGGCATACCTTGCATCAAGGCATTGGTATAAACGCCGATTCCATCGAAGCGCCCATTGGTTAGCACCGGTTCAATTGTCGTGGTACTCAAACCCACCCGCATCAGGCTCATGCTTGGGCCATCCAACGTAAAGTTTCTTCCAGCGGAAGAATTCCGACGTCACCCACTAGTTGCCGCAACTTATCCACCGATCCCACCAAGGTTTTTACTTCAGATTGACGCACGAAAGCCGGATTAACCTGGACCTCGATCTTGTAGCCGGCTATTGCTTGCATCATATTCAGGATGTCGCGCAAGGAATAGGGCGTACCGCTACAGACATTGACCACTTGCCCTGCGCAGTCCCGCTCCAGCAAGCCGCGGTAGGCACGCGCCACCATGCGCACATCCGAAAAATCACGTTCCACATCGAGGTTGCCCAGTTCAATCACCGGTGCGCGCTTGACGAAATGCGACACGATCTTGGGCACCAAAAAATGCGGCTCCTGCCCAACTCCGGTGTAATTGAACGGACGCGTCACCACAATAGGCAAGCGGTCGCACCAGGTACGGACCAGATACTCCATCGCGACTTTACTGACAGCGTAATGATTGACCGGCTGTGGTGCCTGCTCTTCGGTGATGATGCCCGAGGTGGCATTGCCGTACACATTCGCACTACTGGCCACCAGTATGCGGCGTGGCGACAGACCGGTATCCGCAATAGCCTGCAGCAAATTTAGCGTACCAATGACATTGACGCGATAGAAGGCTTCCGCATCTGCATGCTGCACAAAGCTGATAGCTGCCAAATGCACGACGTAATCGGGACGCACTTTTTCCATCACGCGCCGGCAGTTGTCGGGCGAGGTAATGTCCAATGTCACTTCGTGCGGCCCTGCAGCTGCGCCCACCAGCGCACCCACCACGGTATAGCCGGCGGCTTCCAGCTCTGCACGGACATAGGCGCCGGTAAATCCGCGCGCCCCAGTCAGCAATACGCATCCTCGGCCTGATGCAGCCGGATTTTCAGAAGGAGAAACCACGCTCATTTCTCCGCAGGTCAGCCTGCACCATCATCTGGCACAACTGCTCCAGCGTCGTTTCAGGCGCCCAGCCCAGTTTTTCCTTTGCCTTGGCCGGGTCACCGATCAGCAGTTCGACTTCCGCCGGGCGATAGAACTTCGGATTGACACGCACCAGTGTCTTGCCGGTGGCGGCATTGACCGCAACTTCCTGCTCGCCGGCACCACGCCATTCGAGATCGTAGTCAGCAGCTTTAAATGCCATGGTTACGAAATCGCGCACGGTCTCGGTACGGTTGGTGGCGAGCACATAGGTATCCGGCTCCGCCGCCTGCAGCATGCGCCACATACCTTCGACGTACTCTTTCGCAAATCCCCAGTCGCGCTTGGCATCCATGTTGCCTAGCTCAAGCAGGTCTTGCTGGCCGAGGCGAATCTTGGCCACCGTGTCGGTGATTTTGCGCGTCACGAATTCACGGCCACGCAACGGCGACTCGTGGTTAAACAGGATGCCGCTGCAGCCAAAAATATTGTACGACTCGCGGTAGTTGATCGTGATCCAGTGTGCATACAACTTGGCCACGCCATACGGGCTGCGCGGATAGAACGGCGTGCTTTCGACTTGGGGAATCGCCTGTACCTTGCCGAACATTTCCGACGTGGATGCCTGGTAAAACCGGATCGCCGGGTTGACGATGCGAATCGCCTCCAGCAGATTGAGCGGGCCGATACCGGTGATCTCGGCCGTCGTTGTCGGCTGATCGAAGGACACACCGACAAAGCTTTGTGCGGCGAGGTTGTACACCTCGGTGGCGCCCGTCGATTGCAACAGGCGAATGCTTGCACCCAAATCGGTCAAATCGTATTCCACGAGATGAAGATTCGCATGCTTGTCGATCCCCAATTCTTCAATACGCCAGAAGTTAACCGAACTGGTGCGGCGATAGGTACCGTAGACCTGATACCCCTTGTTCAACAATAGCTCGGCAAGATAGGCGCCATCCTGGCCGGTAATACCGGTAATGATCGCTGTAGATTTAGTCATCTTTAGAATGAATGAAGGACTGAATGTAGAAAAGAAAAAATCGACTTCCGTCGAGGAGACCATATATTGTGACCGCCTCGTGCAGGCGTCGGCACAGAGTAGCGGACAGGCATTCTGGTCGTGATAATGAAAATCAAGTTTTCCGCCAATCTCATGCAAACCGTTGGCAGCTTGATGGCCAAGATCGCCTTTTACAGCTCATCGACCATTTCGCCCGCCCGTTTGCGAAAGAGGTGCATGCCAAAAATACAGAGCAGGACGGCACACATCAGCGGAATCAATAAATTCTCCCATTGGGGCCATTTGGCATGCACCAAGATGTCCTGATAAGCAAAAATCAACGGCGCCATGGGATTCAGGTTGAGGTAAGGCCTAACCCATTCCGGCAAGATGGTCGCCGGATAAACTACCGGCGTGAACCAGAACCAGAACTGCAACAAAACCGCAAAAAACTGTCCGACGTCGCGAAAGAACACGTTGAGTACACCTACCACCATCCCCAAGCCGATGGCAAAGGCAATCTGAATGGCCAGCACCGGGAAAATAGCCACGAAACTGATGCCAGGAAATGATCCTGAAAAAAGCAGGAACAATAAAAACAAGCCGAAAATAATCGCGAAATTAACGCCTGCGTTCAAGACCACAATCAACGGCAAACAGATGCGTGGAAAGCTGATTTTCTTGATCAGATTCGCGTGCTCCAGAAAAACATTTTGCGCACGACTGACGATCTCGACGAACAATCCCCAGGTCAGGACGCCAGCACAAAGGTAGATGCTATAGGCGAAGCGCGTATCGACGCCCGGCAGGCGGGCCTTCATTATCTGGGAAAAGATCACCGTGTAGACGACGATCATGGCCAGTGGATTGAGGACCGTCCATGCCGCGCCCAGCAGCGAATTGCGGTAACGCGACTGAAATTCCCGCTTTACGCTGCCCGATATGAAACCACGATAGCTCCATACCGAGCGCAACATGCCTACTGCCATTATTGAACCCTGCCGTATATATCTTCAAAGCGGACGATGTCATCCTCGCCCAAATAGGAGCCGCATTGTACCTCGATCAATGCCAGTTCCGTTTCCCCGGTATTGGTCAGACGATGCCTATTCCCTGCAGGGATATAGGTAGACTGGTTGGCCTGCAATGTGACGATTTGTTCGCCATTGATCACCTCGGCCGTTCCCGATACCACGACCCAGTGTTCGCTCCGGTGATGATGCATCTGCAGCGACAACGATGCGCCTGGCTTCACCGCGATACGCTTGATCTTGAAGCCCGCCCCCTCTTCCAGCACGGTATAAGTGCCCCAGGGGCGCGCCACCGTCCGGTGTAGTTTATGGGCGTCATGTCCGCTGGCTTTCAGCCGACTGACAACTTCCCTTACTTCCTGGCTCTTGGATTTGTCAGCGACCAGCAACGCGTCGGGTGTATCGATAACCAACAGGTTATCCAAGCCAATTACCGCTACCAGGCGGTCCTTGGTTTCAATGTGGGTATTGCGACTGTCGATGACGATCGTTTGGCAATTGTTGTTGGTGTTACCCGCTTCATCGGCTGGAATAGCCTCGGCAACGGCCTTCCAGGCACCAATATCACTCCAGTCGAAGTCACCGGGAATGACGGCAATGTTTTTCGCCTTCTCCATGACGGCATAATCGATCGAAATGTTCTCGAGCGTGGAAAAATTTGTCGGCAATTCCATTTTGTCGCCGTCTGGCCGGATATCGTTCCAGACATCGGCGGCAGCTTCCAGCAAGGCGGGGTTATAGGCAGAAAACGCGTCCAGGATGGCGCTCGCCTTGAAGCAGAACATGCCGCTGTTCCAGACGTAATTACCTTGAGCAAGATAGCGCCCGGCAGTCACCGCGTCAGGCTTTTCCACGAAGCGCCGTACAACTTGCGCGTGTTCACTTACCTGGTCTCCCATTTCGATATAGCCGAAACCGGTTTCCGGAGCGTTGGGCTTGATACCGAACAACACGAGAAAACCGTCTCTCGCCAAGGCTTCTGCATGACGCACGGCAGTGTAGAAAGAGGGAGTGTCCTTGATTAAATGATCGGCTGGCAGCACCAGCATGCAAGCATCGCTTTTCTGCTGCATCGCCCACATTGCTGCCAGCGCAACTGCCGGCGCAGTATTACGACCGGTGGGCTCCAGCAAGTAATTCGGCTTGACCTCTTGATCGGCCAGTTCATCACGCGACAAAAAATAGTAATCGCGATTGGTGACGATCAAAGGGGCCGTGTTGCCCGCCACGGCAAGTGCCCGCTCGTGGGTTTGTGTCAGCAGGCTTTTGCCGCCGCCGATGCGCATGAACGGCTTTGGATGCGCCTCACGCGAGACAGGCCAGAGGCGGGTGCCGGCACCGCCGGAAAGGATAATCGGAATCAACATAATGTTATCTCTCTTTTTTCACGTGTTGAGACAGGAGACAAATCGGCAAAGATGGAGTCTCGATTTTGTATTACGGCAAATCATTCCAGGCATAGGTTTAAGGCGCTGTTCCAAGTGGGCAGACGACAGAATGTATTGATCAGCCGTTCGCATGACAGGTACGAATTAGCCGGTCGAGGCGCAGGTAACGGGTAGTCCTGCGTCGTGATTGGTACCACCGGGGGTTTTCTATCGACTGATGGATGCGCCACAATAGTCTGGGCAAAACCGTACCAGGTAGTTTGACCTTGCGCAGCAAGATGATAGAGACCGGATTTTTGCAACCATTTGTCTTGATCGATCCCAACACCGTCTTGTGCAGACTGCAGCCTCGCTACGACATGCGCAGTAGTATCGGCAATCGTACGGCACCACGTAGGAGCGCCATGTTGGTCACTGACAATGCGTAATTCATTCTTTTCCTGCGCCAATCGCTTCACGGTCAATAAAAAATTCTTTCCCCGTATGCCGTAAACCCAACTAGTCCGAAACACCAGATACGGAATGCCTGCAGCCTTTACCGCTTGCTCTCCGGCGAGCTTGCTGTGACCGTAGACGTTCAGAGGGCACGGCATGTCGTCCTCGGTGTAGGCACCGGGCTTGGTGCCGTCAAACACATAATCCGTCGAATAATGGATCATGGCGGCACCAAGCTTTTTGGCCTCCTCGGCCATCACTCCCGGTGCCTCGCCGTTAATGCGCATCGCCAGGCCGGGTTCCTGCTCGGCCAAATCGACCGCCGTATAGGCTGCGGCGTTGATGATTAGCTGTGGACGCAGGCGGCGCACCACTTCACGCACCTGATCGAGATTGCTTAAATCCATCTGGGCTCGACCAAGCGCGATAATCTCACCGAGCGGCTGCAAACTTCGTTCAAGTTCATAGCCGACCTGGCCGTTTCGCCCCGTCACCAAAATCCTCATGCGAACACCTCTGCCTCGGACAAGGGCTTTCCATGACGATCTTTTTCCGACAGTAACGGCGCCACGGATAAGGGCCAGTCGATACCGACAGCTGGATCGTTCCAGACGATGCAGCGTTCTTGTTCCGGCGCCCAGTAATCGGTGGTCTTGTAGAGAACCTGCGCTACTTCACCGGTGACGACAAAGCCATGCGCAAATCCAGCCGGAATCCACATTTGCCGCTTGTTTTCAGCCGAGAGAACAGCGCCCACCCATTGGCCGAAGCTTGGTGAGCTCTTGCGGATATCGACTGCCACGTCGAACACCTCACCTTCGATGACGCGCACCAGCTTACCCTGCGGCTGCTTGATCTGATAATGCAAACCGCGCAGCACATGCCTGTCCGAGCGTGAATGGTTGTCCTGCACGAAACGCACTGGTTCGGGCACGCCGATCAACTCGGCAAAGCGGCGTTCGTTGAAACTCTCGAAGAAAAAACCACGTGCATCGCCGAACACAACAGGGTCGAGAAGCAGAACATCGGGAATAGCTGTAGGCCGGCACTGCATCTTCACAGTACCCCGCCAGCCAAGACCCGCATCAGATACTGTCCATACGAGCTCTTCATCAAAGGCTGCGCGAGCTTTTCAAGTTGTGCCGTGCTGATATAGCCTTTGCGGTACGCGATTTCCTCGGGACAGGCGATCTTCAGCCCTTGCCGTTTTTCGATGGTGGCAATGAACTGTCCGGCGTCGAGCAAGGACTCGTGTGTACCAGTATCCAGCCATGCCATGCCGCGCCCCATCAGTTCGACATTCAGTTCACCACGCGCCAGGTAAGCTTGGTTAACGTCAGTGATCTCGATTTCCCCGCGTGCCGACGGACGGAGGTCTGCAGCGATATCGCATACCTGCGTATCGTAAAAGTACAGTCCCGTCACCGCGTAATTCGATTTTGGCTGCAACGGTTTTTCGATAATGCTCACGGCGTGCCGGTGCGCATCGAATTCGACGACACCATAACGCTCGGGGTCCTGCACGTGGTACGCAAAGACGGTCGCACCATGTTCAACCGCGGATGCTTTCTTCAATTGGGTTTCAAGTGCGTGCCCATAAAAAATATTGTCACCCAGGATAAGGGCCGACTTGGAAGCGCCCACGAAATCGCGCCCGATAACGAAGGCCTGTGCCAAGCCGTCGGGAGAAGGTTGAACTGCATAGCTGATGTTGAGGCCCCACTGGCTGCCATCGCCGAGCATTGCATGAAAGCGCGGCGTGTCGTCTGGTGTCGAAATCAGCAAGATGTCGCGTATCTCCGCCAGCATCAGGGTAGTCAGCGGATAGTAAATCATCGGCTTGTCATACACCGGCAGCAGCTGCTTCGATACAGAAGTGGTGATCGGATATAAGCGCGTGCCAGAGCCCCCGGCCAGAATAATCCCCTTGCGCTGACTGGTCATCACAGCGCCTCCTGTCGGCCGCCGGATTGCTCGCGCGCCTGTGCATTCCTTACCCAATCCGGGTGATCGAGATACCACTGCACTGTTTTGCGAATGCCGCTATCGAATGTTTCAGCCGGCTTCCACCCCAACTCGCGCTCGATTTTGCGGGCGTTAATCGCATAGCGGCGGTCATGGCCGAGCCGATCCGGGACAAAGGCAAGCTGGTCGCGATAACTGCTGGGTTTGGGAACCAACTGATCGAGAATATCGCAAATAGTATGGACGACGTCGAGATTGGTTTTTTCACTCCAACCGCCGATGTTGTAGGTTTCCCCGGGAATACCTGCTTCCAGCACGCGCCTGAGTGCAACACAGTGATCATCGACATAAAGCCAGTCGCGCACGTTCTTGCCATCGCCATAAACTGGCAAGGATTTGCCAGACAGCGCGTTGGCAATGACTAAGGGAATGAGTTTTTCCGGAAAGTGGTACGGCCCATAGTTATTACTGCAATTGGTCGTCAATGTCGGCAAACCGTAGGTATGGTGATAGGCTCGCACGAAATGATCAGCGGCAGCCTTGGACGCAGCGTACGGACTGTTGGGAGCATAGATGCTGGATTCGGCAAACGGCGCATCGAGTGGGCCGAGCGACCCATACACTTCATCGGTCGAAACATGCAGGAAGCGGAAAGAGGCTCGCTCCGTATCGCCTAGCCGGACATAATAGGCACGCGCCGCCTCAAGAAGATTAAAGGTACCGTTGACATTGGTTTCAACAAAATCGGCAGGGGCATGAATCGAGCGGTCGACATGGCTTTCCGCCGCGAAGTGAACAATCGCTCGTGGCCGATGCGTGTCAAGCAAGCTGCTGACCAGCGTCCTATCACAGATATTTCCGTGAACAAAAATATAACGCTCGTCTCCTCGCAGCGACGACAAATTATCCGGATTGCCGGCATAGGTCAGCTTGTCCAGATTTACGATGGACTCATCACTGTTTTTCAGCCAGTCAAGAATAAAGTTGGCGCCGATAAAACCGGCACCACCTGTTACTAGAATCATTCAGGTATCCTGCGGAAACAAGGAGTTTTGCTAAACCCATGATTTTACTTGAAATTACTTAACAAAACCGCATTGAAGACTGCCATTAGAACAGCATTTTCAGCGAGCCTGGGTAAGGATTTGTTACGCACATCAATAGATTAGCGCCCATGTTTTCCTTCTTATAATGCGAACCCCGGCCTGTGCCTTTTCATTATTCGCTTTCATATATGACCACGTACGCCATTGGCGATTTGCAAGGCTGCTCTCCCAAACTGATTGAACTGCTGGAACGCATCCATGCCACCTGCCCCAATCCACGACTAATTTTCCTTGGAGATTTGGTCAATCGCGGGCCCGATTCCTTGGGTACTTTACGGCAAGTCCATGCGCTTGGCGACGCAGCCCACGTAGTGCTCGGCAACCATGATCTACACCTCTTGGCGGTCGCCCACGGCATACGCAAGGCACATGCTTCGGATACGATCAATGACATTCTAAATGCGCCGGATCGAGATGAATTACTCGACTGGCTGCGCAAGCGACCGCTTGCGTTACTGGAACGAGGGCACCTGCTGGTTCATGCTGGCGTACTGCCACAATGGACTGCAGAGCAAACCATGACCTTGGCACACGAGGTTGAAACCGTACTGCGCGGTCCGAACTGGCTGAATTTCCTGAAGCAGATGTACGGCAATCTACCGGCCAAATGGGACAATGCACTCGAAGGCGCGGACCGTCTGCGCTGCATTATCAATGCGCTAACCCGTATTCGTTACTGCACAACAGATGGCACGATGGATTTTTCGGTGTCCAAGGGGATAGAAATGGCACCGCAAGGGCATATGCCTTGGTTCGATATTCCGGGTAGACGCACCGAAGACGTGACGGTGGTGTTCGGGCACTGGTCAACACTGGGCTTGACCTTACGCCCCAACCTGATCAGCCTGGACACAGGATGCCTGTGGGGCGGCAAGCTCAGTGCACTTTGCCTGGAAGATCGTTCAGTACTGCAGGTAGGCTGTCCGCAATATCAACTCCCCGGCTCGATCTGACCACCGTTTCAAGACCAAGGGCTTGAGCAATCGCGCCGTGAGCAAGATCCGCCAGTTCACGGCGATGCGATGCGGGACCGGTTGGAATGAACGGCAACGGCGTGAGGTGTGCCGTCATTCCGCCTGCTCCAAGAATCGCCGACATGCTTTGGAGGAAACTCATGCCACCGATGAAATCAGCTGCCGGATGCTGGTGTCCATGCCGGTCCGTATAGCGCACTGCGTAAGGCTGTACCGGCACGCCGGCTTCAATTGCCGCTTCGAACAGATTCGCATGGAAGGGCAACAACGTCCCTTGCGCAGCTGTCGTCCCCTCCGGAAAGAAGGCGACATGCTGACCTTCACCCAGCGCTGTGACCAGTCCTTGGTAAATCCTTCGCACGTCACGTAGCTTGCCACGCGAAATGAAGATGGTGCCGGATTTCGCACATAGCCAACCAATCAGCGGCCA
>DATLIB010000142.1:0-3585 GCA_035539595.1 Noviherbaspirillum sp. | reverse complement strand
CTACGCGGGTGCTGGCGCGCGATTTGCGGCCATTTTGCGTCCCCGCTTCGCGCCAATAGGCAAGCTATTGGCTTGGCGCGGGAACGCAAACTGCCTCGCAACTCGCGCGCCATCACTCCGCGTTCTGATGAAATATCCGGGTTAAGGCTGTAACAGTGAACCGTGGCGGCGGCGGGAGGAGGGTGTGTTTACTTGTGCGCTTCGATGCCTGGATTTGCGCCGCCGAGGAAAGGCGATCTTGGCGTTGATACGATTTCTGGACGGATGTTGTATTTCTCGATCAGACGATAGAGTGTGACGCGGGATACGCCGAGCAGCGTCGCTGCGCGCGAAATCTGGTTGCGCGATTGCGAGAGTGCGCGCCGTATCATGGTGCGTTCGGCGGCGGCACGAGCGTCTTCCAGGGACATGAGTTGCGTCTGTTCGCCGCCACGTTCGAAGCCGAGATCTTCCGGCTGGATGAAGCGACCTTCTGCCATGACGGTCGCGCGTTGTATCCGGTTCACCAGTTCGCGCACATTACCAGGCCATGCATGGCTCAACAGGGCATGCATCGCCGCTTTCGAAAATCCGCGCAGGCTCCGGTTGTGCATGCTCGCAAATTTGGCGAAGTAATGCTTTGCAATATCCTCGATATCCTGTCCCCGCTCCGCCAGTGGCGGCATGTCGATGCACACCACGTTGATGCGGTAATAGAGGTCTTCGCGGAAGCGTCCCTGGCGGACTGCTTCGGCAAGGTCAATGTGGGTGGCCGCGATCACGCGCACATCGATTGTCAACGTCGTGTTGCCGCCTACCCGCTCAATGGTTTTCTCCTGCAAGAAACGCAGCAGGTTAACCTGCATGTCGTATGGCATGTCCCCGATTTCGTCGAGAAATAGCGTGCCGTCCTGCGCGGCCTCAATGCGTCCGATCTTGCGTTGATTGGCGCCGGTAAATGCCCCTTTCTCATGACCGAACAATTCAGACTGAAATAGTTGCGGTGCAATCGCTCCGCAATTGACGGCGACAAAGGGGGCATTGCCGCGTGCCGACTGACGGTGGATCGACAGCGCAGCGAGTTCCTTGCCGGTGCCGGACGGTCCGGTGATCAATACCGAGGCGTCGGTGCGTGCCACTTTCTGAAGCTGGCCGAATAAACGCTGCATCTGCGGCGTCTTGCCGACCATCGAAAATTCCGTATCGTCTGGCTGCGGCGCAGACGATGCTTTGCGTTGTAGATCACGCATGAAAGCCATGCCCCAGGCATGGCGCAGTGTCAGCACAATGTGATCATGCTCGGCCGGAAGGGTGATGAAATTAAACAGATGCTCGCCGATGAATTCACGCATGCGCGGCATTGCAATCAATTCTTGCGCCACCAGACCGACCCACGATACTTGGGGGTTGTTTACGAAGGATTCGCACTTGTCCAGATACGCGAGTTCCGCTTCCTGGTTGACGATGAGCAGGCCGATGCGGCATCCGCCCTGTATCGCTTCGGATGCCGCGCCAAGCGTGAAGCATTCAATGGGATTCAGACCATTTTCTTTGAGTGTTTCGGTATAGGAGCAGGGGCGCCCGTTACGGCCGGCCAGGCGCAGGACCAGGACGGGTTGGTTCGTTGATGCGGAGTTGGAGACATACAGCATTTCACAGTACCTTGTCGTATTTAATACTCGTCGAGGTTCTGGTGGCGGCGCTATTGCCGCATCGCCGGTCCGCGGCTGTGAAAGGGAAACCTCGGTTGTCGGCGGTCGTTTCAAGACCTGAACAAGACGCGAGCTTAACGCCTTTTAAATACCCAAACAATGCCATAAACAGGGTAATTCCCTGCTATGACGACAGCGTTTGTGTTTTGTCAAAATGAGATTTTCGGTGTGGAACGCGCTTGCAACGGTGTAAAGAGGGCTGCAATTTTGTGTGGTCGGTGCGTTTCTGGTGTCATGTGGGATACCAGAATGCCGTCACTGGTTTAGATGTCGGCCGTGAGGGTGACCGTGCATCGCCATAGTGCATGCCCGGAGTCTAGGTATTTCTGTTCGAAGGGCGTAATCGCTTGAGAGGGGAGGTATCGCTCGCAGCGCACTTCCTGCGAAGTTAATTGCGTCAAGGCAGCAGCACATTCCTCAATGTAGATAGGCCAATTGCTGCGACATTCCAGTTCGCCCCCTAGCGCTGGGACAGTGGGAAATACCGGGTGACCATGCCAGCGACGCGCAAGATGACCGATCTTAGGCCAAGGGTTGGGGTAAAGAATGTAATGGCGAGCAAGCCGGATACCGGTCGCCTGCATTAACCGCCAATAGTCGACCAAGTCCGCGCGCACACGCGTCATATTTAATGGAACAGTACCTTGCCAAACGGTATTGCGTGACAGGCGATGCGCGGATTGATCGACACCGATGACGAAATGCCCAGGAAATTGGGTGGCCAAATGCAGGGTCGATAAACCGACGCCGCAACCTGCATCGAGAATCAGCGGCTGTTCTCCGGCATCCCGCCATGCGGCGATACTGGCATCGAATGCTTGCCGGTTATACGGCATGACCGGCTTCTGGAAAACATGACGAGCATGCTTGGCGACCGTGGCAACCAGTTGATCGTGAATGCCGGTCTGCGTACTGTGAATGGGGCTGGAATTGGCGTACATGAAAAGAGCGCGTTATGCGCGATAGATGCAGCGGGTCATTGCTGATGTCAGGACATTTAATGGATGGATATATACGCATGGGTACGGCCGCCATGATAACGCACACGCATATGCCTCCTGCTGCTTGCAGGTCTTCTTGAGTAGATGCAAATGGAAAAAATGGAGAGGATATCTGCCCCAAGCTCAAGCTTGGTATGCGAACAAGAAATCGGGGCAGTTTGTGATGCGGTTTAGTAGAGGGGCAGGTAGACCAGTAATGAACTTTGTAAGAATGCTAGTGCAAGGTCACCGGTTGACGCATAAGCGCGTCATATTTACCGAGGAAGTCGTCAATCTCTTCCACGCTGGGCTCGGTGGCAATCAGGTTTTCCACTTCTTCGCGGAAAGAACGGGCAAGCGTTCCGCCGATGAAAATTTCACGTTTGCCGGATTTGTCCATGATTTCGTATCCGCCAAAGCGCAAGGCGTCCCGGCCATCATCTGCTCCGAATTCCACTACGCTGTACTGCTCGCTGTTGTAGATCAGGTTCATGTTGCGCTCCTTTTGCTCCGGAATGAAGTCCGGGTAATGTCTAACGTGATGCAAAAATGGGGCCAGCAGGGAGCAATTTCAAGACAACGTACCTTGCTCAATAAAAGACACAGGCAAGAAGCATGTAAAGAGTATCGGCTTTAGAGCCTGTTCAGTATCTGTTTGGCATGCACGCAGCCCCGGAAACCGGTCGAATGCTAGGCGAGGCGACGCGTCGTAGCGGTGCTACGGCAAGGAGCCGCAACAACGCAGGCGGCCGGTTTCCGGGGCTGCCCGGAGGGTTCGAACGTGCATGCCAAACAGATACTGAACAGGCTCTTAAGCGTGCAAATCTTGAGTAAGTTGCAGCAATGTGTCGTACGGCGCTTGAACGAGAAAATGGCGAATGCGTTCCAGGTGTTCCGGAGTGGCAAGACCGATG
>DATLIB010000141.1:0-4150 GCA_035539595.1 Noviherbaspirillum sp. | reverse complement strand
GCGCGGTGCCGATGGCAGTCTGGCGCGTTACCGGCTGAGGCTGGCGCCATGGACGCATGCCCTGACCCTGCGCCGCGACAGCTACGTTTTCCAGGACAAGACCGTGCTGGAAATCATCGAGGAAGTGCTGCAGGACTATCCAGCCGCCAGCTACCGCTTCGACGTCGGCTCGGCGCTGCCCAGCCGCTCGCTGGCCATGCAGTACCGCGAAACCGACTACGATTTCATCACCCGGCTGCTGGCCGAAGAAGGTTTCAATTTCTTTTTCGAGCATGAGGATGCGCATGAGCGGCCAGAAGCAACGCCGCGCCGCAAAGATGCCGATACCGCGTCAGAACCAGCGTCGGCGCATGCGCGACACCGCTTCGTGGTCTTCGACGACAACGCCCGTCTGAAGCCTTGCACGCAACCGTCGATCCGCTTCCAGCGCGCCGCGGCGACGGAAGCATCGGACACCATCACCCTGCTTCGCCAGGGGCGGCAGGCGCAGGCCAATGCGGCAGCGCTCGGCAGCTGGGATTACCGGACGCTGGCGGCCGCGGCGGCCGAAGACAGCGTCATCTCCTCGTGCGGAGATATGCCACCGCTTGAAATCTTCGAAGGCGCCGGCGCCTACCGCTATACCGATGCCGGGGAAAGCCAGCGCATCGCGCGCAGCCGGATCGAGTCGCTCGCACTGGCGCAGCAGACCATGCAAGCCGAAAGCGCCGTGCGGGCGTTGGCCGTCGGCAGCTGGTTCAGCTTGACCGATCACCCCGACGCCGACGGCGATTACCTGGTGCTGTCCATTCGGCACCAGGGTGCCAACAATCTTTCCGCACATACCGCCGCGCTGGCGGATCGCCCCGGCGCCGAGCACGGCACCTACCGCAACCAGTTCGGCTGCGTTCCCCGTGCCATGCCCGTGCGTCCGGCCTACTGGCTCCCTAAGCCGTTGGCCTCCGGCACGCAGGTGGCGCTGGTGGTCGGCATCGACGGCGAGGAAATCACCACCGAGCGCGATCACCGCATCAAGGTGCAGTTCCCCTGGCAGCGCGGCGATCGCGCCGCCGCCGGCCAGCTGCCGCATCCGGCCACCTCCAATGCGCCCGGCAACGATACCGCCGGCACGTGGGTGCGGGTGGCCGAACCACATGCCGGCGCCAACTGGGGGGCCCATTTCCTGCCCCGCATCGGCCAGGAGGTATGCGTGGATTTCATCGCCGGCGACATCGATCGCCCGGTCGTCGTCGGGCAGTTATACAACGGCGCGGATACGCCGCCGCTGCATGGGGCTGACAACCATCCCGGCGCGCTGGGCGGGATCAAGTCCAAGGAGTACGCGGGCAGCGGCTACAACCAGTGGCTGCTCGACGACACGCCCGGGCAGTTGCGCCAGGCGCTGGCCTCGACCGCTGCGGCCAGCCAGTTGAACCTGGGCTACCTGATCCGCCAGAACGGCAACACCCGCAGCGCCTGGCGCGGCGCCGGCTTCGAGCTGGCGACCGATGCCTGGAGCACCCTGCGCGCCAGGCGCGGCCTTTTCCTGTCCACCGCCCAGCGCGCTGGCGCCATCTCCACCCAACTCGACACGCAGGAAGCGCAAGGCAGACTGAAGACGGCCGGAGAACTGGCGCAAGCCTTGTCGGATGCGGCACAGGAACATCGCGCCTTGCCGCTGTCCACGCCGTCCGGCTTACGGCAACTGGGCGAGGCCCTCGCCGCCGGCGACGAGGCAGACGGCCAGCAAGTTCCCCGCTTCGCCCAACCGACGGCATTGCTCGACAGTCAGGCCGGCATCGAGGCGACGACGCCGGCTTCGCTAATCATGCTGGCCGGGCAGGACCTGACGATGACAGCGACCTCGTCACTGCGCGTGAGCGCGGGACAGGCGACAAGCATCGTTGCTGCCAGGGCTACATCGCTGTTTACACATGCTGGCGGCGCCAAGCTTGTTGCAGCCCAGGCACCGGTGTCGCTGCGCGCGCATGCGGGAGCGATGGAGGTGACGGCACAGCAGGCCATGACCATCACCTCCAGCCATGCCGGCATCACGGTGCAGTCCAAGCAGGATATTTTGCTGGCGTCCGGCGGCGGCTATATCAAGCTCTCGGGCGGCAATATCGATATCCATTGCCCTGCTGGCGTCTCCGTCAAGGGCGGCACGCACAGCTTCCTCGGCGCAGGTAGCAAGACGCCGGCGCTACCGGTGCTGCCGGATGCAACAATGAAAGACCCGCCGCACTGGATCGCCCTGCACTATCTCGATCCAGAAACGGCGGAAGGCATTGGGGAAGCCGGGTATGACATCCATTTTGAAGGCGGCCCCGTTGTATCCGGGACTTTAGATAAAGATGGCAAGGCCCGCCATGAAAACGTGATGAACAAGCCGGTCAAAAAAGTCGTTTACAAACCCCGCCCGCCCAAAGAAGAAAAAGTTGCGGACCCGCTGGAAGCATTGAATAACGCGTGATCGAGCGACACGAACCAAAAAAATTGACAGGGAAGATTCAATGGCTGAGATAAACGCCACGCAGATGCGGGATGCCCTTGCATGGGTCACCAACGATCAGGAAAAAGCCAGGGAACCGAGCACGAATCCGTGGACATGGTTCTGGGAGGCGATTCAAGGCGACTTCAATGACAACCGCTCCGCCGGACAAATCTCCATCGACGCCGCCATTTCGATGATTCCGCTCGTCGATCAGGTATGCGATGTGCGTGATCTCGTTGCCAACTGCAAAAAACTGCACCACGATCCCAAGGATACGTGGGCATGGGTCGCGCTGGCATTGACCCTGATTGGCTTGTTCCCTTCCCTTGGATCGCTCGTCAAAGGCGTCCTGAAAATCTTCTTCACCTTCGTCCGCCGCTCGGGCGGTGACGCCATCGCCAAGGCGGTGGATGCAGCCATGACATGGGTGGTGACCTTTCTGCGACGCCGCGATGTGCAGAAATATCTGGGCAGCCGCCATATCGATGAAGTCCTCAAATGGCTCGCCACGCAGATTAAAACCGTCCGCGGCGAAGTTACTGTAAAGGCATTGACCGCCGCATTCGACCGCGCCATCAAGGTCATGGAGGGACTGGTCAACAAGGTCAGCCTGATTCCCACTGTGGGCCGCAAGGCCAAGGCCGCGCTGGAGCAGGTCCGGGAGATTCGCAACATCGCCGATGAATATCTAGGCAAGGCGATCAAGCCCGTTCAGAACATCCTCGACACGGTCGTGCAGCGGCTCGAACGCGAGGCCTTGCAGAGCAGGCACGGGATTGTGAATGCCAATAACGTCCACTTCCGGGGTGCATTGCCGCAGGCGAATGCGGTGGCCCTCATGCACAAGGCGGAACCGATGCCGGAGTGGTTGAGTAAGGGGACGGCAGGAATTTGGGAAAAAGCCGATTATGACTCCTATAAATCTCGGGTTGATAAACATGTAAAAGAAGGCTGGCCAAAGCTGAACAAACAAAATGTCGAATCGTTTCACAAATTTGCCGCAGACGAAATCAAAGGCCCTGCCCGCCTGTACCGCATTCTCGCGCCCAACAGCAGGGCAATGAGCGATTGCTGGGTGAGCGAGGAAATCTTCCGGAAACTGCAGAGCGCGCCCGATCCACGCGCAGCATGGCGCAAGCATCTGGCCGTCTGGCCGGACTGGAATGTCAACGGCCAGTTCGTGGTCTACGATGTCAAGCCCGGCGAAACCTTGAAGGTTTGGCGTGGCCCGGCTTCAAGTCAGGTTCGAGATGCAACCGATAAGCTTGATGCGCATCTGGAAGGCGGCTGGGAGCAAATCGTCTTCAACGTCGAACGCACCGATGCCCGCAATGACACGATGCGTTACTACAAACTCAAAGGCGGCAAAGGTACCCGCTTGCAGGGTGCCATCAGCCAGAAAGAGTTCGACGCCCTGAGCAAGGAAGAGAGAGCAGCCTATACCGGCATCCGTGAAAAGATCAATCACCCCAGTATCAGCGGGCCGTTCGAGACGGGCTGGGGCTATACCGATTTCAACGGCTCGGGATTTCTCGATAAAATCGGCCTGCCTTCCCTGCCGGGACAAACCACCACGCTCATCCAATGAATATGAATAAACCTTTTGAACTCACGCCTTGGCAGAAAAAACAGGCGACGCTGCTGTATCACTTCGCCTCTCTCGATTACCTGAAAGGC
>DATLIB010000140.1:0-7237 GCA_035539595.1 Noviherbaspirillum sp. | reverse complement strand
ATCCGCACTGGGTCGTCCGTCCGTTTGCGCTACTGCCGACATGCGCTCCCTGATCCTCATTGCCATGGTGGGCATAGGGCCGCAGCAGGCGCTGGCTCATACAGGTACCTCTGCGCATCATTGGTGGACATTGGACCCGTGGGTATGGATTCCGATGGTTGTATTTGGCGTTCTCTATATGCGCGGCATCCTTCTGCTGCGTACGAAACGTCGTCCAGGCGAGCGGCCGATTCGCGCCATCCGGCCGCAGGCCCTTGCCGGTTTTGTCGGTGGCATGAGTGCCAGTTTCCTTGCACTCATCTGGCCGCTCGATGCGCTCGGCGACATGAGCTTCGCCGCGCATATGGCACAACACATGATGTTGATCTCGGTAGCCGCGCCGCTGTTTGCGCTCTCGCGTCCGACGCTGCCATTACTGCTTGCCATGCCGGTGTCCTGGCGCAAGATGAATGCCGCTTTGGCGGGGCTGCACAAGGCAATGCATGTCCTGCTGCGCCCGCCTATCGCCTTTGCCATCCACGGTGCCGTGATCTGGCTTTGGCACACGCCGCTGCTGTTCACATTGGCCTTGCGTTGGCAGTGGGTGCATGTGCTTGAGCACATCATGTTTCTGGGCAGCGCCCTGCTCTTCTGGAATTCCCTGCAACGATCAGCTCGTACCGGTGGCGAAGGGTATGGTGCGGCAGCGCTATGGACGCTGGCGACATTGATACACACTGGATTGCTCGGCGCGCTGATTACCTTCTCGCCGCGATTGCTTTATCCGATCTATCTGAATGTGAATGCCGGCGGCGGGCCGTGGTCGGCATTGGAAGACCAGCAACTCGCAGGATTGCTGATGTGGATACCCGCAGGGCTTTGTTATCTGACTGCCGGGCTGGCTTATGCCGCCGCTTGGCTGCATAGCGCGGAACGCGGCGACCGCCAGACGAACGGCACACGGCACTCCGGCTAGTCAGACGCTTTGCATTGCATCCAGCAACGAGCGCCCACATCTCCAACTTATTCTTGCTCGACTCCCAATCCAGTTTTTCAGCGACGACTGTCTGGCCGAGGCATTGACTTCCTTCCGCCGGGACGCATCGGCTCGCTGGAATGCCGGTACACCTCTTCAACGGCCTCTGGCTCCGGCGGATGATGCGCATCGTATTCGGGGCTGTGTTCGATCTGTTCGCGCGTCACATTGACCACCACCGTTTTTTCTTCCCAACTGACGCGCTCTATCCGTTTGGGCGAAATCAGCACGTGCTTTCCCGGCCACCAGTTGCGCGTATCGATCACCATGAGCGGAATCGACCAGTCTTTTTCGTCGAACAGAAAATCGTCGACGTGCCCCACCGTTTCGTCGGTCGCTTCGATGTCATAGCCGATGACTTCGTCCTTGCTGCGCAAGTGAGGGTCTTCCTCGGAAGTATCACCCTCCAACTGCGCCCGGATTGCCTGACTTTCGGGATCTTCGAAAGGAGTTTGCTCGACGAGCACGGGAAAAACGGTATAGCCCCAGATATACGGACCGGACCAGTAGTAAGGGTAGCCATAGTAGTTATAGAGCGCCGTCTCATGCTGGCGGGATACCGGCTTGGCGCTATCGATACCGGGACTGTCGTGCACCTGCTGCCGCGTCAACTTGACATCGACAGCCTTGTGCGACCAGTTGATGGCGGCTATCGATATCGGCGAAATCAGTACCCTGCGTCCGGTCAACCAGCCGCCGGTATCCACTTCGAGGAAGCGGATTGTCCATGTCGCGTCGTCGAAGTAAATGTCCTTGACGCGCCCCAGTTCCCCATCCACAGCGGCGATGGGAAAGCCATCAAGCGCCTTTACACTGTGCAGCATGATTTGCCTCGCATGAAGAATTGATACACATTGCACTACAGGCAGAAAGCGCGCTGTCTCTGGAAGACATCACGGCTGGCTTCTGGTCCTGCCTGGGAAATTCATCTCCCTGTTGATTCGAATCCGCCGCCCCGAAACAGTTCATCAGAACTTGCCCGTCCTGTTGTCGAACCAAAGCACAGAACCGGCACTCCGATGAATATCGACTTGCCATGGACGGGATACTGTTGCGCGTGCTGCTTTCCAGCATGGTGAGTTTCAATCTCGGCCTGAAAACCGGTTTTCGTGCTCGGGAGCAAGATATGTTTCGACAGGAGTCGTCTGTTGCCTTTAGCGCCGGCGCTACACCGCACCGGCTATGTCACATGCCTGCGATTTATATTCTTCTGCGGGCGGCTCTGACTTTGCTTCTGGCCGTCTGTTTCCTGCCCGCTGTCGCCGCACCCGCGCCAGTGACCTTGCTCACCATCGACGGCGCTATCGGTCCGGCCAATGCCGACTATGTCGCCCGCGGCATTGTGCGTGCAGCGAAGGACGGCAGCCAACTCGTCATCCTGAAAATGGATACGCCGGGCGGACTCGATACGTCGATGCGCATCGTCATCAAGGCGATCCTGAGTTCGTCAGTACCGGTTGCCGGCTATGTTGCGCCCGGCGGCGCGCGGGCGGCGAGCGCAGGAACATACATTCTGTATGCCAGCCACATCGCCGCCATGGCGCCGGGCACGAATCTGGGCGCGGCCACGCCGGTGCAGATCGGTGCCCCAGGGATGGAACCGGAACGCGAAGCGCCAACCCCACGCCGCAAAAAAGAGGGCGATGAGAACAAAAAGGATGCCGCTAAAGAGGATGCCGATACCGACGCCACAGACAAGGCAAGCACCTCGCCGATGACGCGCAAGCAAGTCAACGATGCTGCCGCCTACATCCGTGGACTGGCACAAATGCGGGGGCGTAATGCGGAATGGGCCGAGCGTGCGGTGCGCGATGCGGTCAGCCTGCCGGCGACTGAGGCATTGAAACTGGGGGTCATCGATTACGTCGCCGCCGACATTCCCGCCCTGACGGCCCAGCTGGATGGAAAGACCGTGAATGTGCTGGGACAAGACAAACAGTTGCAGACCAAGGATGCGCCCGTGGTCGATGCCCAGCCCGACTGGCATGCAAAGCTGCTTGCCGCCATTACCAACCCGAGTGTTGCCCTGCTGCTGATGACCATCGGCATCTACGGCCTTCTCTTCGAATTCATGAATCCCGGTGTCGGCGTGCCGGGCGTGATCGGCGCCATCTGCCTGTTGCTGGCGGCTTATGCACTGCAACTCCTGCCCGTCAACTATGCGGGACTGGCCTTAATCCTGCTTGGGATGGCTTTCATGGTGGCGGAAGCGTTTCTCCCCAGTTTCGGCGTACTTGGACTGGGGGGCATTACCGCGTTCGTGGCCGGCGCCTTGATTTTGATCGACACTGAACTGCCGGGCTATGGCATTCCGGTCGTCCTGATCGTGACCGTTGCGGCACTCAGCGCGCTGTTGATTGCTGGTGTCGTCGGACTTGCCTTGAAGACGCGCCGGCGGCCGGTGGTGAGCGGCCCGGACGATCTGCTTGGCGGCTTGGCGGAAGTCGCAGAAGTGGCCGAAACGACGACACGCGAAGGCTGGGCGCACATCCGGGGAGAAACATGGCGCATCGCCAGCCGTTCGCCGCTGCATCGCAAGCAAACCGTGCGCATCGTCGCCCGCCATGGTTTGCTACTGGAGGTTGTCCCTGCCGGCAATAACCAACAAGGAGATTAGCCATGTTTTTTGACATTAGTTTTGGATTCGGCGGCATCGCGATACTGGTGATTGCGCTGCTTGCCGCCTCCATTCGCATCCTGCGTGAATACGAGCGCGGCGTCGTCTTTCAGTTGGGTCGCTTCTGGGGCGTCAAGGGGCCCGGGTTGATTATTGTCATTCCGGTGCTGCAACAACTGGTGCGTGTGGACCTGCGCACCATCGTGCTCGATGTGCCGACGCAGGACGTCATCTCGCGGGACAACGTGTCGGTGAAAGTCAACGCAGTGATTTACTTCCGCGTGGTCGATCCCGAGAAAGCCATTATCCAGGTCGTCAATTTTTTCGATGCCACCAGCCAACTGGCGCAAACCACCTTGCGCGCGGTGTTGGGCAAGCATGAACTGGACGACATGCTGGCCGAGCGCGAACGCCTGAACATCGACATCCAGCAAGTGCTGGATGCACAAACCGACGCCTGGGGCATCAAAGTCGCCAATGTCGAAATCAAGCATGTCGATCTCGACGAATCGATGATACGGGCCATCGCGCGGCAAGCCGAAGCCGAGCGCGAACGCCGTGCCAAGGTCATCCATGCCGAGGGCGAACTGCAGGCTTCCGAAAAACTGATGCAGGCCGCGCATGTCTTGTCGCAACAATCGGGAGCGATGCAGCTGCGCTACATGCAGACGCTCAGCAACATTGCCGGCGACAAGGCGTCGACCATCGTCTTTCCGCTGCCGATCGATCTATTGACCGGCATGGCGGAACGCGCTCGCGGAAATATGCCGCGTACTTAATTTTTCCATCGTTCATCGCTGTACACGTTCTTCCGCCTCCGCAAGAAAGGAAGGGTCATGCACATCAGACGCATCCTGGCAGCCACGGATTTGTCCCCGGATGGAAACCGGGCCATCGGACGCGCAGCACTGCTGGCACAACAACATCAGGCAAGTTTGCACCTGTTGCATGTCTTGCCCGCCATGTCATTGAAGATGCTCGGCCATGCGTTTGTCGAACATCCGCTGGTGACTGAAAAACAATTGTACGAAGCGGCCAAAACAGACTTGCACGCTGCCGCCGACACCTGCCGGCAGCGGTACGCCGGACCGCTGCAATGGTATGTCGAGATCGGCAGGCCGCACGAGCGGATTGCCGATTATGTGCGCCAGCACCGGATCGATCTGACGGTATTGGGAGCATCCACCGACCAGCACGCGCCCCGTCTGATGATCGGCGCCACCGTGCTCAAGGTGCTGCGTACCGGAACACAGCCGGTGCTGATTGCCGGCATTGAACCGGAGGCGCCTTATAGCCGCGTGCTCGTCGCCGTCGATTTTTCAGGCATCTCTTCCATTGCGATGGAGGCTGCGGCGCACATCGCCTCCGGCGCAACGCTTCACGTCCTGCACGTCACCGAAGCGATGGCGGAAGGAAAAATGCACTATGCCGGGGTGGATGCCAAGGTGATTCAGCAATACCGGGATGCGTCCGAACAGGAAGCAATGCGCACGATGACAGGCTTTCTTGCCACACTGAGGCAGCATGCGCCGATGCGTGCCTCCTCCATCGCCTCCATCGTGCGGCGCGGCTCCCCGGCCAGAATCATCCGGGATGAAGCGCAGGCCTTGCAAGCCGATCTGATCGTGATGGGCAAGCACAGTCAATCGAGATTGGAACAATTGCTGGTCGGCAGCGTGACCGAAAAGGTGTTACATGACCTTGATCGCGACTTGTTGTTAGTGGTTGGGAACTGACGAACCGAGGGGGGTAAGTAATTTGTGTTGAGACTGACGCAAAATTGTCCCGGCAAGGCGTATTGCCGCAGACAGGTCATTCAGTACGACAAGGCAACACCTCCCCGCTGGGGCGGTGTTGCGTAAGTCCTAACCAAGTTGAATGCCAACACGCCCTAATAACGCTCCTTTGGGAATTGTGCTCTTACACTCATCTGGTTTAGCGGCACATCCCCCTGGTAACCGCCAAATATCTGAATGTCAGGCAGTCCTTTTTCCTGGCGTTCTTGTAATTTATTTGCAAGAAATCCGCCGTCATCAGGCAAATACAGGCCAGGCAGACGCAAAATCTTCAGCTTGCAATTCTCATTTGTAATTGCTTTGGCCAGTTCATCTTGCGCCATGCGGGAAATATCCTCCCACTCAAAGCGAGTGGTAGGGTATTCGTCAGTTGTTGTATATGTCTGACCTACTTTCAGCTCCAGCTCGTCCAACCTGCTGCCCGGATGTTTGGCGCATGTCATGTCTGAGACGGATTGCCAATACTTTTGGTTTTTTTCAAACGTGTTCGCGTTAAGCGTCACTTTATTCAGATTGGATTTTCCGAACTCGGACATCAACCGTGTGAAATTCGGGCTGAAAGTCCCGTACTTAGGCGAAACACCCGACAAATCGATGTCTATCGTCATTCCCTTGTTTTCCGTCCAAGAGGTCGGCCTGTTTTTGCTATCTGCGCTGAGAACTGTTTTTCCCAAATCGCTGAGATATGGAGGTAATAGCTGTTTCAGACAATCCCAACTATGCGGCTGCTCACCAAATGCGTGCGCTCCACCGAAACTGTATTCAATCGTCCCGTGTTCAACTTTGCGGGCAAGCCGGTGCAAGGTACGTAAAACAGAACTCAGCGCTGTTTTATCGTTTGCAGGAAAAACATGAAATGGAACGAACAGCGTTCCTTTTTCTTCCAGTTCCGTCTTCAGCTTTTCAAAAAGAGCCTCGCGATCATGCCAAAGCGGTCCCATGTTCCGGAAAAATGCCTGGCATTCCGTTCGGCGTCTCCGGTCTATCTCGATCCTCGCGCGGTCAAAGCCGCCGGGCTTGAATCTTTCTCTGGCAAACTCACTTTCTTCTTTCGTTCCTACCTTGGCGTGCTTGATCGGAACGACTCCCGACTCGGCCAGTGCTTTGCAGGCCAGCCTCATGTTTCCCAGGTTCTTGAGTCTGTTTTCCAGTGAGGAAGAAGCCCATACATCCCTAGCGATTTTATTCAGAACCTCTGGCGGCAATTTACCAATCGATGCTTCATCGAAAGGTATTGGTGCAGGGGATTGGTTTCTTTCTGGAGCGGAAGAAAGTGCGAGCGTCGAGAGATTGGCACGTAATTCCTCCCGGGCAGCCTGAAGGGATCTAGGCATACCTCCTTGTGGATTATTTATGGGACGGGAGAAATTCTGGTCTTTGCCCTCTTCCGCAGCACTCTCACTCCCCTTGCTTGTCGAGTCATCATCGCGATGAAGAACATTCGTATTGTTCGGAGAAGCAGAGCGGGAAATTGGGGCAGATGGCATGTTTTACTCCTTGCGTTAGTGAATTGTATTTTTTAGCGTGAAACGGAGGAGAGGATTGTTGTTTCCGCAATGAGTGGAGTGAAGTCACACAAAGTTCCCGGACGTCCCTTCTTCGTCATGTTCGATAGCCGAGGGCAATACAGCTTCATCAGTCGCTATAAACCCAACGCCACGTTATTTTTGGAACGGCGTTATCCACACCAAAAGCGATGCGTTTAAACCAATTTCTTTTCGTGCTGTCACTCTTCTATCACTGAGGCTGGATGAGCGAAAGGATGTGTACGGGCCTGCCCGTACCGGCATGGGATGCATGACAACATGA
>DATLIB010000139.1:0-13583 GCA_035539595.1 Noviherbaspirillum sp. | reverse complement strand
AACGTGCACGAAATAATTTCCCGATTTGTTCCACGTCTGACGGGGGCACTGCGGCGTTGCTCGTCGTCGCCATAGCTCGCTATGACTCATCCTCGCGCCTTGCATTGCCCCCGCCAGACGCGTCCAAATCGGGAAATTATTCGTGCACGTTCCTTATCCCTACTCCGCTGAAAACTCCGCCGCCGCCTTCGCCGTCCACAGCGCCTTGTTATAACTGTCGAACGGTGTGTCGTAGCTGTCTATCTCGCCGTTCTCGCCGACAAAATGCGTCCACCAGCCATCGCGGTCTTGAACAATCGCGATATCTCCGGCGCTGCAATGGTCGACGATGCTTTCTCCGCTGTCGAGGGTGACGATATTGATGCCGCGGTGTGTAATGACAGTAGGCATGGCACCTTCCCGATAATGAAACCGCTTATTCGACAGGAAAACCTGCCGAATGTCACGGCAGTCTTTCAGAGATTTTTCCAATTGTCCTGATCTCGCCTCATGCACGATCAGGAAAAAGAAAGGCAGGCTGGTACAAAAACAAAAGACCAACCGCCCTGTTCCATCACAAGAACAACAGATTGCAATAATAACCACGGACAGTGGTGTAAAAAGAGTTTGCCGCACGTCCCATAATTGGCAATAATCAATTGCCGGATCGCCGCTCTATGCGGTCTTTGCTTCGAATCGCTTACCTTACCGTCCATGGACATGAAATTCGAAGATTTTGGAACGGCCGAGCCCGCCGCCCCCGCCAGCCCTCCTCCTCCAGCCTCGACTGGGGAGCGTTTTCACACGCTTGCGGCTGCGGTGGAAGCCGCACTGCGCAATGACCTCAGTGCTCCTTTGCCACTGGAGGGCAATGACCAATTGTCGGCTCTGGCAAAGAACCTGCGTGCCTTATTCGCCACGATGGGTTCGCACCATGCCGGACAACAGTTGGCGAGAAACAACGCCCGCCTTGAATACCTGATCGCAAATACGCCTGCCATCATCTACAGCAGCGTTCCCAGCGGCGATTTCAAAATGACCTTCGTCAGCGATAACGCCTCGCGCGTACTGGGCTACGATCCGGCGGAAATGGTCGCCGATCCGAATTTCTGGTTCAACCATATCCATCCGGACGATATTCCCACCATCTTTTCCAGCCTTGCCCTGGTGTTCGTAGAGGGACAGCGAACCTATGAATACCGGTTCCGCGCAAACGACGGACGTTATCTGTGGATGCACGACACGTTGCGCCTGATCCGCGACGCGGACGGCACCCCGCTGGAGGTGATCGGCTCGCTGACCGACATCACGGACCGGCGGACCATGGAAGAGGCATTGAAAAAGACCGGCGAAGAACAGAAACTACTGATTGAAAAATTGCAGCAGGCGCAGGCGCAACTGCTGCAATCGGAAAAAATGGCCTCGATCGGTCAGCTGGCTGCCGGCGTCGCACATGAAATCAACAACCCCGTCGGCTTCGTCAATTCCAACATGACCAGCCTGCGCGGCTATGTGGAAACCCTGCTCAAAGTGATCGACGGCTACGACGAAGTGCTGGCGCGTCATGGCATCAATGCCGAAACCGTCACGGCGTTGGCACAATTGAAAAAGCAGGCCGACCTCGACTACTTGAAGGAAGACGTAACCGAGTTGGTGAAGGAATCGATGGATGGTTTGAAACGGGTCAAGGACATCGTGCAGTCGCTGAAGGATTTTTCACATGTAGGCGAAACCGACTGGCAGATGGCGGATCTGCATCATGGGCTCGACAGTACGTTGACCATTGCCAATAACAGTTTCAAGTACAAGGCGACAGTCGAAAAGCACTACGGCAAACTGCCTGAAATCAAGTGCCTGGCGTCGCAGCTCAATCAGGTTTTCATGAACCTGATCGTCAACGCTTCGCATGCCATCCAGGAATCCGGCGTCATTACCATCGGTACCGGGATTGAGAATGATTGGGTATGGGTCAAGATCAGCGATACCGGCGCCGGCATCGCACCAGAAAACCTGTCCCGAATCTTCGAACCCTTTTTCACTACCAAGCCAATCGGCCAAGGGACTGGGCTCGGGCTATCGCTGTCCTACAACATCGTTAACAAGCATGGCGGGCGCATTGAGGTGGAAAGCGAAGTAGGAAGAGGCACCACCTTTACCGTACACTTGCCAATCGATCCGCAAGCAGCCATGCCCTAGACGTCGCTCGGCAGTACCGGTATCTACGACTATGTTGCCAATTTGAAATGAGATCCACTACTTTGCCCTTGGAAGACAATCGGTCCGAAGATGCCGCGCAACCACGTCGCCCCCCGGGATGGCGTGTTCCCCGTCGCCTTTATTTGCCCCGTATAGCAGGGTTCGGAGGGGGGGGCTTGAGTGCTGGCGTCGCGTTGGCAGAGCTTTCTCCTACATGGTGGGCCTGGGCAGCACTTGCCTTTACAACATTTCTCTGGCCGCACCTGGCCTATTTTCTCGCGGTACGCTCCAACAACCCGCGAGGCGTAGAGATGCGGAACCTGACGTCGGATGCGCTGCAGGGCGGCTTTTGGATTTTTGCCATTGGTGGCAGCCTGTTGCCCAGCGCAATGATTGCGACGATTATTTGTGTAAATAATTTCAGTATGGGTGGTTGGCGGCTATGGTTCGCTGGCATAGCGACGTTGTTGTCGGGTGCCCTGGTGGCAGCATTGCTGTTCGACTGGCATCCCAACTTTCCCTCCAGCCTGGCGACGCAACTGGCATGCGTGTCAGCACTCATGGTGTACATGTCGATCTTCAGTGCCACCATGCGTCGGCTTGCGCGTCAGCTTGCTGCAAGCCGGGAAGTCCAACGGCGCCTCATTCGATACGACACGTTGTCCGACGTCTACAACCGCCGTTATTTCGAGGAAAGACTGGCCGAGGCATTCCGCCAGCTCCACCGCTACAACGACGAGTCTGCTGCGCTTCTCATGTGCGACGTCGACCATTTCAAGCAGATCAACGACACACGGGGGCATTTGACCGGAGACATGGTGATTCGTCATGTTGGGATGGTGCTACGTTCACATGTTCGGTCGGGCGATATTGCCGCACGCTACGGTGGCGACGAATTCGTCATACTTCTGCGCAAGGCGGACGCGGCAGCCTCCTTGGCTTTCGTGGAGCGCATTCGGACGGCGCTAAGCCATCCTGATAATGGAGGCGATGCCATACCGGCATTCACGCTCAGTATAGGCATCGCACTCTACGACGGTCGCCTTGAAAAAACGGACAACTGGATGGCACTGGCCGATAAGGCGCTCTATTGCGTCAAGGAGCGGCAGCGTGGGGGCGTGGAGGTCATCACGCTACCAGCGCATGTTGAAAACGCTCAAGGATCACAATAGCAATCCAGAAACAACGACAAAGCGGAATCGACGATCAATGCCAGAAACCGTGCATTGAAGAAGCCGCCGCCGCATTTCATAGCGGCCTTGTTTCGTCCTTGAGGTAGTGGCGTGCATAGCGGTCGTCCAGCTTCGCCAGCGGCAGCAAGAGAAACAGGTCGGCACAGTGGAAGTCGGGGTCCCATGCCGGCGCACCACATACCCATGCGCCGCTTCTCAAATACCCCTTGAGCAGCGGTGGAACCTGCCCGACCTGCGGTGCATCGTCGCCATCCCGAAGCGGGAACGGCATGCGCGGCATCACCCGATACTCCGCCGGAGCGAACTGCTCGGGCGACAGTCCGTGATAGAGCGCAGCCGCATTATGGCCGCCGTCGGAGAGACTGATACTGGCGCAACCGGCCAGGTACTCGCAGCGCTCGCGCCGCATGTAGGCAGCCAATCCCGCCCATAAGAGCATGATCACGCCGCCGCCGCGGTAATCGGGGTGAATGCAGGCACGCCCGGCCTCCACCATACTGCTGCGCAGATGATCGAGGCGGCTGAGGTCGAATTCACTCTCTGAATAAAACCGTCCGAGTTGGCGCGCCGCCCCCGGACCAAGCACGCGATAGGTACCGACCACCTTGAGCGTGCGAGCATCTCTCACGATGAGATGATCGCAATAGTCGTCGAACTCGTCGGCGTCGAGGCCATCGTCGTTGGTCAGCGCCGTCAGGCCCATTGCTTCGATGAATATCTTGTAGCGCAAGCGTTGCACCTCGCGCACTTCCTCCCGTGTGCTGGCAAGGCTCAGGGAAAACTTGGAAAAGCCGGAATTGGCATCGACTGCCGTTGTTCGCAAACGCATTGATCGTCCCTCCTTGATTCGACGGAGGAAGCGTAACGATGAATTGCTTCAAGGCAATGACAGTTTGGTTTCCGCGCGATGACACGGCAAACTGCTTCTACTTGTTCTTCTTCGGACGGCCTGCCTTCAAGGTTGGCAAGTCTGCCAATATCTCTTTCAGCCGTGCCACATCCAATTGCCGGATCAATGCCACGCCGATACGCAGCAATTCACTTTTCTTGACTTCGACGCCGGCCTTGAGGCAGGCCCTTTTCACCTCGCCGAGCACTGCGTATTCCGCTTCCGGCATCGTGAAGCTATCGCGCACCAGCTTGGTCTTCTTCGGCTTTTCTTTCGGCGCCACCACAGGGGCTGCTGCTTTTTTCACTGCCTTGGCAGCCGGTTTTTCAACGCGCTTGGTTTGCGGCTTCGTTGGCAGCTCTGCTACTGGCGGCGTCTTGGTCACAGCCGCCGCCGTCTTGGCCGTCGCCGTCGTTTTTTTAGCCGCACTGGTCTTTGTCGGATTGGCGGACCGGGTTTTGGCAGCAGTTGTCGTCGTCATGCATTTACCTCACGGAATTTAATCGTATAAACAATATATATCGTTTATTCAATTTCTACAATCCATCCTATTCATCAAGCGGTCACAATCCCTCGCCAGAATTGCCGGAAAGCAAATTTCATCATCCAGGAAAAACATGACATTTCTGCTTACTCCCGTCGTCTTGCTGATGCAACGCCTGCGCCTGTTGCCCAAATTCGCGCTGGTCGCCGGCGTTTTCATGGTGCCGCTGCTGCTGGTGCTATCGCTGCTTTATGCAGAATTGCACAAGTCGATAAGGGCTGCCGAACGAGAGCGCATCGGTCTGGCTTACGTGCGCGCCGTCGAAGACATGCTGCGACTGGTGCAAAAACATCGTGCGTTGCGTCATATGGCGTTATCCGGCAACGCCGGTGCCCAAGAGTCTGCGCAGCAGATCCGTAGCGCCATCCAGACGCGCATGAACACCATCGAAGCCAACAACCAGGCAGCATCGGAATTCGGCTTGACGCCAGCATGGCAAGACGTAAAGGAGGCCTGGAGCACAGTACAGAAAGGCATGCCGACCGCCAAACCCAAAGACAGCTACGCTGCCCATACCGCAACGGTCGAGCGCCTGGCCAAGCTCAACGCGTTGATTGCAGACCGCTCCGGTCTGAGCCTGGCGCCGGAACTCGACAGCTATCACCTGACTGCGGTGCTGGTGAACGGCTTTCCTGCGATTGCCGACATGCTGTCCCACCTCGCCGGGCGTGGCGCAGCCTATATCGATACCGCCCTGCTGGAAGCAAACGAGGACGTCATGCTCAATTCCCACGTCATGGTGGGACGGCGCGACTTGGCGCGCTTGCCGATCCAGTTCGACGCCGTATTCCGTGAAAACAGCGCCTTACGCCCGAGCCTGACGCCGCAACTGGCATCGATTTCCGATGCGCAAGTCTTTCTCGACCGCGCCCGTGACGAAGTCCTGAACGCCTACAACCAGACGTCCGGCAAGCAGTTTTTCGAGGCCGGCAGCCGTAGTATCGATGCGCTCTACGCATCGGCGGATGCCGCCGCTTCAGCGCTGGATACGCTGCTGGAACAACGCATCCAGCGCTACACCGTTCGGCTGCAATGGATCGTCAGCGCCGTGCTGGCTGGACTGGTTTTGACTGCCTATCTGCTGGCCGGCTTCTACGTATCGTTCTCGCATGAAGTCCAGGAACTGGAGCAAACCGTCGAGCGCGCCGCCGCTGGCGACCTGAGTAACCGTCTGGCATCCGCCGCCAGGGATGAAGTGGGTATCCTGGTGAATGCCTTTGGCAAAATGAACGCCGGATTAGCGCAACTGGTAGCGGAGGTGCGCACCGGCAGCGAAGCAATGACACGCGCCTCACGAGAAATCGCTGTCGACACCGCCGACCTCTCCGTGCGCACCGAATCCCAGGCTAGCGAACTGCAGCACACGACCGGCTCGATGGAAGAACTGACAGCCATCGTCAAACAAAACAACCAAAACGCAGCGCAGGCAAACCGGCTGGTCGAGTCCGCAGCCGAAGTCGCCATCAAAGGCGGTCATGCGGTGGACGAAGTGATCGAGACAATGGGTGCGATCAAGCATAGCTCACACCAGATTATCGACATCATTCAAGTCATCGACGGCATCGCCTTCCAAACCAACCTGCTGGCGCTCAACGCCGCAGTCGAAGCTGCGCGTGCCGGTGAGCAGGGGCGCGGCTTCGCCGTCGTCGCCGCGGAAGTGCGCGCACTGGCACAGCGCTCGGGCGGCGCGGCCAAGGAGATTAAAACGCTGATTGAAAACTCGGTATCCCACATCGAACGCGGTAACACCCTGGTCGATGCCGCCGGGGCAACCATGCGCGAAATCGTCTCATCGGTGCAGCATGTGGCCGGCATCATGAACGACATCACCACCGCCAGTCATGAGCAAACCAGCGGCATCGAACAAGTCAACCGAGCCATCGGCCGCATGGACGAAGTCACACAACGCAACGCACTGTTGGTGGAACATGCAGCAGCGGCAGCCGATTCCCTGCAAGCGCAGGCACTCAAGCTATCGGCAGCCGTCGCCGTATTCAAACTGGATGAGCGACATGATGAAACACAAGACCTGATTGACACGCCAATCGCGGCGATGGCCGCATGCCTGCGACATCCAGGAACAATGCTGATGCCGATGGATCGCCTTGGGATGGACGGTGTCAACGACGCAGAGGGAGTCGTCATACGTGCGTGAGGACCACAGCGATGCGCAAACGCGCACCCTGCCGCACAAGTCTTAAAGCAACAAGCACTTAACGCAACCTGTGCCCTTCCTGAACCAGAACAAGGTCGCACCGGCGGGTTTGCCGTTCCGCTGAGACGCTGCCGAAAGCGTGGCCGCCGAAGCGGAGAAAGAAGCGCAAATGTCTGAGCCGCAGGCGAGTTTTTGCGCTTCCCGCTTCGGCGGCCGCGCTTTCGGGAACCCCGCAGGGGCAGCGGCTGTGCGGTCGCCTTTCTTTGCTTACTTTCTTTGGCGAGACAAAGAAAGTAAGCGGCTGCCGGGCCGCCCCCGGCAAGCATCCACGGAGAGATGTCGGTATTGCCTCACCGGAGAGAAAGCAGATTCGCGCCAACAAAAAACATCAGACGCGATCGCGGCATCAATCCATCCGGTACACCGCAGCAAACCTATCCAACCATCCTGACCGAAAGATCAACCCCAATCTCATCCCACCACTCCCGCTCCTTCTCGATCCAATACGACACAGTCGGATGCTGCTCCACCCACTCCCGTCGCATCTCCAGCTCGATCCTGCTTTTCATTTTCAGCCGCAACTCCTCAACGTCAGCATCGATGCGCGCATGCAGAAACATGGTCGCCAGACGCAGTGCCAGTACCGCTTTGGCAAAATCCGGATCGGACAGTACCTCGCCAACCTTACGCAAATTCCCCTTCTGCGCCACGACCAGCGTGCTCATCATGCGTTGTTCGCGCGCCGTGAAGCCGGGCAAATCGGCGTTCTCCACCATGTAAGCCGCATGCTTGTGATAACCGGTATGCGATATCGCAAGACCGATTTCATGCAACATGCCACTCCAGTACAGGTATTTTTCATAGGCGTCCGAACCGGGCTTGAGTTGCCGGAACAGAGTCAGCGCCACATCGGCAACCCGTATTGCTCTGCCCTCATCCACATGAAAGCGACGCATGCATTCCTGCACCGATTGTTCGCGCCGGTCGCGTCGGGTGGCGCGCAACTGCAGATCCCACAGTACACCCATGCGCAAGCCGGCATCGACCGCATGCAAATGCGCGACGCCCAACTCCTGCATCACGCCGATCAGGATGGCGAGTCCACCGACCATGACGATGACCCGCTCCGGCTTGACGCCGGCCAACGTGAAACGGCTGACATTGCCGCATTCGATCAGATGTGCCTTCAACGCGGCAAGATTGTCGACTGACAATGTGCCATCGCCAATCGCGTTGCGCGCGATCACTTCCGAAATCGCGCGGATCGTACCGGAAGAACCATAGGCATTGGTCCAGTGCTGCGGGTTATAGGGCGGGGCGGCATCTTCGAAATGCGAGCGAGCCGAGAGGATGGCAGCATCGAACGAGGCAGCATTGATGCGTCCACCGGGAAAGAAGGAAAGACTTTGCTTGACCGTGCCGATACTGAACGATTCGACGTGCAGGATTTCATGCCCTTGTCCCAGAATCAACTCGGTGGAGCCGCCACCGATGTCGATCACCAATCGCCTTTCCATCGGTGCGGCGAGCGTGCTGGCGACGCCCATGTATATCAGCCGCCCTTCTTCCTCGCCCGAAATAATTTCGATCGGGTAGCCGATGGCTTGCTCGGCAGCTGGCAAAAACGCAGCCGCATTGCGCGCGATCCGCAAGGTGTTGGTCGCTACGACGCGCACCGCCTCGAGTGAAAAACCGTCGAGTATCTGGCGGAAATTGCGCAGACAAGCCAGTGCCGTTTGCATCGCCTGTTCCGTTAAATTTCCTGTACTGTCCAGTCCTGCAGCCAATCGTATCGGGTCGCGCGCACTCTTGACGATCTGGATCGCTTCGCCATCGTACATGCCGACATGCAAGCGAAAACTGTTGGAACCAAGATCTACGGCAGCAAACATCTCATATCCCTCTTGTTGTCCGGAAAGGAGCGCGGTTACCGCTCCAGGAATTCCTGCATTTAAAAAGGACTTACGCAAAATTGTTCCAGCAAGGCGTGTTGCGGCAGGCAGTACATCTAGTACGACGAGACAAGACAACACAACGCGGCTGGGGCGGTTTTACGTAAGTCCTAAAAAATAGTCATGACAATAATGGCAGATTATGACTTGGCCATGACACCGTCACACCGCTGTCAGGTGTCAGAAGTTTCCCGTTTCCATGAGAGGTTTTCAGCGGCGTGCCCTTGCCCACGAACTTAACCTCGGACTACACACTCAAATCAAGGCGCTAGTGTGTTGGCCCGCTATTGCAGTACACGCGTAAACAACCAACAGTCTGAACCACGAGGAAGATTTCATGAAACGACGCAAACCACGCTTTTCGATCGCCAATCCGTTCCTGACCTGGACCAGTCTCGCGCTAAAGACCAGTGAAATGATGCTGGCCTCCGCCCAAGTCATCAGCCACCGCACCAGCCGCATGGTGCTGGCGGGTATCAACCCAAGTGCTCGTGACCGCAGGGAGTTTACCTTGATGGGCCAAGAGAAAATCGAGGCCGCCACCGAGTCCATCCAAGCCATGGCCACCCGCATGATGGTGCTTCCGATGCAGCTTAGCGGCCTGCTGTTCCGGCAGATGATGAACGGCGCCAGCAGCATGTCTGCGTTGGCACTGGGTCCCGCGGCGGTGCTCTCGGCGAAAGGGCAAATGACGCTCATGCAGGACACTCTCGCCAGATCCACCACGATGGCAACGCAGGTTTCGGGTTCGCTCGCCCGTCTCGTGCAGCACGGGATCAAACCCATACATTCACGGGCGACCAGTAATGCGGAACGTTTGCTGAAAGGCGGATGAGGCTGGTGGATATCCAGCCAAGGAGCATACCCGCAGACGAGCAACAATGAGCTTGCCGTCTGGCTCAACTGAAAGCTGTTGGTGCATGGTTTTTTCTTCTTGAGAGTGACTCGTCTTCACTTTGACAAGATGAAGGCGAAAAATATCGCTCCCTCAGAAAAAACCGCCGACGTAGTCTTCTGGTGTCTTTCGTCTTCCTAACGAACAGAATCGACGCCATGCCGCCCTCTCCCCATTGGCCTTGGCCATACAGGGAAAGATGACATACGTGAAAAGTCGATTAGATGAAGACGCCTGCCACCATCAACATGATCCCGGCGCCGACTGTCACACCAAGGGTGCAAGTAGCGCTTCTAAAACGGCGGAGCGTATATAAAGCGGTGCGACGGCCCAGGCGGATCTTGTTGTATGGGGTGTTTTTCATGATGGCCTCCCGAGCCAAAAGTTGATCGATCAAATTTGAGAAAACGCAGCGACCGCGGCGACATTCATGAGTGAAAAAAGCGGTCAATATGGTTCCATGCGCCGATGATGTCCGCGTCGAAACAGGAGGTCTGATGAGAGATGAGCGTAAATGCAGCGATATGTGCGCCGCAAGAGGCGGCAGGGAGGGCCGGATTGCTCTGCAGAGAACCTGCGCTGAAAAAAAGCCACCCGGAGGTGGCTTTAAGATATTGCGGAAGTGCTTGATATTCTGGCGGAAAGGGAGGGATTCGAACCCTCGATACGCCTAAACGTATACTGGATTTCGAGTCCAGCGCATTCGACCACTCTGCCACCTTTCCTGCTTTGGTCGTGCGGCACCGAAGTGCCGCAAAGCGTGCGAGTATAGCAGATTCTTTTTTGGGGCGGAATAGAGGTTTCGTCGAAATACCGCACCGCTTTGCGGTACACAACGCGCTAATGCGAGACGGCAACCGATGCGGACTGCGGCTGGGGCGGCGCCCCATGCGAAAGGATTTCCCCATTCGCTGCCGCCACCCCATTCCGCCCTGCATGTTTGGCGGCATAGAGAGCCTGATCGGCATACTCGATGAGCTGTTCCAGCGATTGCACCTCTGAGTCAGGATCCAAGGACGCCAAGCCCAGACTCATGGTCACTCGCAGCCCCGGCATCGATCGCACGCCGAGTCCCGCTTCAGCCTCCACGCGCGTGCGGATGCGCTCGGCCACTTCGGCACTGATATCACGGTTGGCATTGACCAGAAGCAGGCAAAATTCCTCGCCGCCATATCGGCACCACAAGTCATCGGCGCGCAAAGAACGCCCCATCGCTGCCGCAACCTGCTGGATGACCAGATCGCCCACCGCATGTCCATAGCAATCGTTAAACGACTTGAAGTAATCGATGTCGCACATGATGCAGGTTAATGCGGAGCCACCGGTAAGCGCGTCTTGAAACAAGGGTTCGGCGCGGCTGAAGAAAGCCCGGCGATTCATGCAGCCGGTCAGATGATCGAAGTGCGCATGCTTTTCCAGCTTTTCGTTTTGCTGCCGTATCTTTTCGTTGGAGTGTTCCAAATCACGCAAGGTACGCTGCAACAGGGCATTGGCGGCACTGAGCTGCGTGACGTCGTCGAATGTGACGAGGCAGCCGCGCACCGCTGCACCGCCGTCGCTGATCGCGGAACAATTCATCCGCAGTTCGCGCGAGCTGCCGTCGGGGAGGGTGACCTTGAGTTCTCTTCCCCGCATCGTCTCGTTCGAGCGCAGCACCGTATCCCATGGATAGCCGCTGGCCAGCGCATCGTCCGCAAGCGCAGCAATAAGCCAGTCCACCCGCTTGATGGAACTGCCTTCGAGACGGTTTTCACCGCCCAGGTTCAAACGCTCGAAGGCGGAACTGGCGAGCATGATGCGTCCCTTGGTGTCGAGAATAAGCACGGCCTCAGTCAAGGTGTCGAACGCTTTTCTGACGCGTTGCGGCACGGCTTGCGATGGATCGAGGTTGTGCAGGATTTTCCTGAGGAAAAAATAAATGCCGGCCAATCCCATGGTGGAGAACAGCAGAATGATTGCGGTAGCAGGATGACGCAACAGACGCATTACCAAGCCAGGACCGGAGTCCACAAAAAGCAGCTCGATTTCTCCCCATTGGGCCTTGCCGACAAACAACGGCACAACAACATGTGTCAAATCAGAGGCACTGGCCTCCGCTGGTTTCCAGATCAAGGCATGTGTGCGGCTGGCAGCCAGCAGGCTGCGGTTGGCCTGCCGCACGCCGATCGAGCGAATTTCCGGGTTGTTGGCAACCAGGCGCTCCAGCAAGCCTTCCAGTTTGCGCGGTTCATCGGCGCTGAGCGCCGCGCTGATCTGGCCACCGAGGGCCTGACTGACTTGTTGGCGTACTTCAGCCTGCTGTTTGCGCTCATTGGGCAAGAGGCCAAACACGGCGTCGAGCGACAGCACGAGCGACACCATGAACAGGACGATACCCATACTGATGCGCAAAACGGGGCCGGGTCGAAATAGCTTTTTCATGTACCTTCTTCGTCGAACGACTCGTTGGGCTGGGTATTTTCCCCGCCAAACACATGGTCTGCAATATCCAGCCGCTCACCGCCGAGGGCAGGAGTGGCCGTGGTGCCGAGGACCGGAAGCGGGTCCAGGCGCAGCCAGGCCGGCACGCTGGCCATGAGGCTGGCAGCAAGTGCGCTTTGCCGGGCCACGAGCCAGACCGCGCCAAGCGAGGACATCGCCACCGCGATTTGCACCTCTTGCGGGGATACCGCTTCCTGGTCGGACGATTTCCTTTCCTCGGACAGGCGGTTCCCGCCAGAGATTTTTTCGTCGTCGGCAGAGCGACCGTCAGGAATCATCGAAAAGACCAGATTGCCTTTTGCTCCCAGCACCTCTTTCAACACGGAGAGTTGGTCCTGTGCCAGAACCGACTGCAACGCGTCCTGCACGAACGCCGCCATCCCATCGCTGGACGATGAGGGCAATACTGCCTTTTGTGCACGAACGGTATCACTTGATTGTTCGCGCGCACGCTCATTTCCGCTTTCCGTTGCGATGAATTGATCCACTGTTGATCCCGCACGAGGCGGTGGAGTCTGCGTTTTTTCTTCCAGTACCGGACGCATTGTTACCTGCGGTGTCGCCGGGCTGCCGGGGGAGCCTTGGTTATTCCCATTGTCAGGTTCACTGACGATCGGACCGCTTTCCTGCGGGATGGGTTGCGGATGATTGCCTTCTCCCGGATGGTCGATGACATCGGGATTATCGATGACATCGGGCTCGTCAACAACATCAGGATCGTCGCCAGGCACTTCAGGGTCGTCCATTGGGGCGATGCTGATGTTGATCGTGCGAAGAATGGGGTCCATGCTGATGCCGCCATTTTCCGTGCCGCCATCGTCGATCACCTGGAAAGTGAAATTGGCATGCACGGTATCGTCGCCCAGTGCTGCCGGGGTGTAGACCAGCAGTCCGAGGTGGACGGCATTTCCGCTGACATAGTCGCCCGCTTGCACGGCGATGCCATTCACACGGAGAACGCCGGCACCGGGCAGGCTGGATATCCGGATGGCCATCAAGGCGTTGCCGTCGGTATCGCTGAAGCCGAAGTCGGCGACGCTGAACGTATATGCCTCTTCTCCGTTGAGCGCCACCGTCTTGCCGGTCCCGGAAGGCGCGTCGTTGACAGAGCGGACGTCGATGCGCATGGTCCTGGCACTGCTGTCCAGGTCGCGGCCACCTTCGACTGTGCCGCCATCGTCGCGCACCTGGAAGGTGAAGCTGGCATAAGCGCTGCCGTTGGCATTGGCCGCCGGGGTGAATTTTAGCTTGCCGGCGTCGATATCCGCCTTGCTGACAAAATCACCAGCATTGACGGCT
>DATLIB010000138.1:0-6169 GCA_035539595.1 Noviherbaspirillum sp. | reverse complement strand
CGACGGCGTCGGTCCGCGCTACTGCCCGAGCATCGAGGACAAGGTCAATCGCTTCGCCGGCAAGGACTCGCACCAGATCTTCCTCGAGCCCGTGGGCCTGACGACGCACGAGGTCTACCCCAACGGCATCTCGACCAGCCTGCCTTTCGACGTCCAGGTCGCGGTCGTCCACTCGATTCCCGGCCTCGAGCACGCGCACATCCTGCGTCCCGGTTATGCCATCGAATACGACTATTTCGACCCGCGCGGCCTGAAGGCCTCGCTGGAAACCAAGGCAATCCAAGGTTTGTTTTTTGCCGGTCAAATCAACGGCACCACCGGCTATGAAGAAGCCGCTGCCCAAGGCATGCTGGCCGGCCTGAATGCCGCGTTGCAAACCCAAGGCCGCGATGCTTGGACGCCGCGCCGCGACGAAGCCTATCTCGGCGTGCTGGTCGATGATCTCATCACCAAAGGTGTGCAGGAACCGTACCGCATGTTCACCAGCCGCGCCGAATACCGCTTGAGCCTGCGCGAAGACAATGCCGACATGCGCCTGACCGACATCGGACGCCAGCTCGGTTGCGTTGGCGATGCGCAATGGGCCCTGTTTGAAAAGAAGCGCGAAGCGGTCGCGCGGGAACTGGAACGCTTGAAATCGACTTGGGTCAATCCTCGCTTGATAGCCGAAGCGGAAGCGGAGCGCGTGTTAGGCAAAGCCATAGAGCGAGAGTATGCACTCACTGATCTGCTGCGGCGCCCCAACGTGCGTTACGACAGCCTGATGAGCCTGCAAGGCCTCGACGGCCAAGCCTTGGCCGGGCCGGGGGTGGCGGATGAGGCGGTCAAGGAGCAGGTCGAAATTCAAGTCAAGTACGCCGGCTATATCGATCGTCAGGCACGCGAAGTCGAGCGTCATGACTATTACGAAAATCTGAAACTGCCGACCGAACTGGATTACCTGGCCGTGCGCGGCCTGTCGATGGAAGTGCGGCAAAAGCTGAACAAGCACCGTCCGGAAACCCTGGGTCAGGCATCGCGTATTTCCGGCGTGACACCGGCCGCGATTTCGCTGCTGCTGGTCCACCTGAAAAAAGGTGGTTTCAAGGAATTCGCCGCCGTGGCGACGGTAGCATGAGGACCAGCGCATGACAGGATTTTCCCGTGATGCATTGTTGCGCACCCTTGCCGATGGCGCGCAAGCGCTGGAACTCGAACTGAGCGATGCGCAGCTCGCGCAATTGCTCGATTATCTGGCCTTGCTGTCCAAGTGGAATGCCGTCTACAACCTGACTGCTGTGCGCGACCCGGCGCACATGGTGACCCACCACTTGCTCGATTCGCTCGCTGTGGTGCCGGCCTTTTCCGAGGCGCGCAATGTGCTGGACGTTGGCGCGGGCGGTGGCTTACCGGGCATGGTGCTGGCCATCGCGCGTCCCGAAATGCGGCTGTCGATGGTCGATACCGTCCATAAAAAAACCGCTTTCCTGACCCAGGCCAAAGCCGAACTCGGACTGACCAACGTGACCGTTCACACCGCGCGCGTGGAACAGTTACAGGTCGCCCAACAATTCGACGTCATCACCTCGCGTGCTTTCGCCGAATTGTCAGACTTCGTCACCTGGTCCGGCCATTTACTGGAAGAGGGCGGACGCTTTATCGCCATGAAGGGCGTGCTGCCGGAGCAGGAGATCGCACGTCTGCCATCCGGCTGGAAAGTAAGCAAGGTGCAGCGCCTGAGCGTGCCCGGCCTCGATGCCGAGCGCCATTTGATTTTCATTGAAGCGGGAGAATAAGCATGACCGAACTGTTCCACGCGATTGGCATTACCGATGTCTGGCAATTGATTGCCGCCACCATGGTGTTCTTGATGCTGCCCGGCCCCGGCACGTTTTGTGTGCTGACCGGTGCCGGCCAGCGCGGCTTGCGTGGCGGTTTCGCCTCGCTCGCCGGCCTCATGCTGGGCGATGCCGCCTTGATGTTCCTCGCTGCCATCGGCGTCGCCGCCTTGCTGCAGGCGCATCCGCTGTTGTTCAAGGGCGTGCAGTACATCGGCGCTGCGTATCTGGCCTATCTGGGTTTGCGCTTGCTGGTCGCAAGGAAAGAGCAGGGCGGCGCGGCCGTGCCGTTCTCACAGGCCGCCGATTTCCGGCGCGGCTTTCTCGTCACGCTCATCAACCCCAAGGCCATCGTGTTTTACATGGCGTTCTTCCCGCTGTTCATCAATCCGATGACCCATCGGGGCAGCCTCACCTTCCTCGCCATGGCTGCCGTCATCCTGTGCTGCACGCTGTTCTACGGCAGCCTGCTGGTGATCGCCGGCAACGCTGCCGCAAAGCGCCTCGCCGGCAACCGGCGCATCGCCGCGTTCGCCTCAAAGGCGGCCGGCATTTTCCTGATTGGCTTCGGCATCAAACTCTCTACCAACTAAAACAACATGGCCAAAATCTTCTGCGTCGCCAATCAGAAGGGCGGCGTCGGTAAAACAACCACCGCTGTCAATCTCGCCGCCGGTCTGGCCCAGTTGCAGCAACGCGTGCTGCTGGTCGATCTCGACCCGCAGGGCAATGCGACCATGGGCGCCGGCATCAACAAGTCGGACCTCACCGCTTCCGTGTACGAGGTCTTGCTCGGCATGTCCGACGTTGCCACGGCGCGCAAAAAATCCGAAACCGGCCGCTTCGACGTGCTGCCCGCCAATCGCGAACTGGCCGGCGCCGAAGTCGAAATGGTCGAACTCGACAACCGCGAAAAGCGCCTCAAGGATGCGCTTGCCGCTGTCAGCGCCGACTATGACTTCGTGCTGATCGACTGCCCGCCGGCGCTGTCGATGCTTACCCTGAACGGCTTGTGCGCCGCGCATGGCGTGATTATTCCGATGCAGTGCGAGTACTACGCGCTCGAAGGTTTGTCCGACTTGGTCAACACCATCAAGAAAGTGCACGCCAAGCTCAATCCCGAACTCAAGATCATCGGCCTGCTGCGCGTCATGTTCGACCCGCGCATGACGCTGTCGCAACAGGTATCGGCGCAGCTCGAACAGCACTTCGGCGACAAGGTCTTCAAGACCATCATCCCGCGCAACGTGCGCCTGGCCGAAGCGCCGTCCTACGGCATGCCCGGCGTCACTTTCGACCCTTCCGCCAAAGGTGCGCAGGCGTACATCGCCTTCGGCGCCGAGATGGTCGGACGCATCCAATCAATGTAAGGCAAAGATCATGGCACTCAAGAAAAGCAAGGGACTCGGACGTGGCCTCGACGCGCTGCTCGGCGGTTCTTCCGACATCCTTGAAGCGGCGCCCGGCGTACCCGGCGCCCCATCGAGCCTGAACGTGGCGCAGATGCAGGCCGGTAAATACCAGCCGCGCACCCGCATGGACGAAGGCGCGCTCAACGAACTGGCCGCTTCGATCAAGGCGCAAGGCCTGATGCAACCGATCCTGGTGCGTCCGGTGGCGCAGAACGGCGGCGACCGTTACGAAATCATCGCCGGCGAACGGCGCTTTCGCGCCGCCCAGATCGCCGGTCTGAACGAGGTACCGGTGTTGGTCAAGGACGTCGACGACCAAGCCGCCGCCGCCATGGCCTTGATCGAAAACATCCAGCGCGAAGACCTCAATCCGCTGGAAGAGGCGCAAGGCATCCATCGCCTAATCACCGATTTCGACTTCACCCACGAACAGGCCGCCAGCGCCGTCGGCCGCTCACGCAGCGCCGTCTCCAACCTGTTGCGTCTGCTGAACCTCGCCAAGCCGGTGCAAACCATGCTGATGGCCGGCGACGTCGATATGGGCCATGCACGCGCTTTGCTGGCCGTGGATGCCGCCACCCAGATCACGCTGGCCAACCAGATCGTCGCCAAACGCCTATCGGTGCGCGAAACGGAAAAGCTGGTGGTGCGCAGCGCCGACCAAGCCGCAGGTGCCAAGCCGCGTGCCGGCAAGGAAAAATCGCGCGACATCACGCGCCTTGAAGAAGAGCTGTCCGACACCCTCGCCACGCAAGTCGCCATCAAGCTCGGCGCAAAGAACAAAGGCCAGCTCATTATCGATTTTGCCAACCTCGATGCGCTGGACGAGCTGATTGCCAAGCTGCGTGCAGAACATCCAGTTATGCAATGAGTACGCCCATGACGCCCACCATCCTGATTCTTCCCGGCCTCTACAACTCCGGCGCCGGCCATTGGCAAACCGTTTGGGAAGCGATGCTGCCCAATGCGCAACGGGTGCAGCAAGCCAACTGGGACAGCCCCAATCGCGCCGATTGGGTGGCAACGCTGGATGCCGCCATCGCCGCGGTCCAGGGGCCGGTGCTGCTTGCTGCGCATAGCCTGGGCTGCGCGCTGACCGCCTGGTGGGCGCAGGAGCACGGTAGCGCGCCACATGCCACCAAAGTGCAGGGCGCCTTGCTGGTCGCCCCGCCGGATGTCGAGCGCGCCGATTTTCCGGATTTCGTCACCGGCTTTGCGCCGATGCCGCGCGCACCCTTGCCGTTTAACACCATCGTCGCCGCTTCTTGTGACGATCCCTGGTGTGCCTTGCCGCGCGCGCAAGTCTGGGGCAAAGGTTGGAATGCGCAGTTCCACGATCTCGGTCCGCGCGGCCATATCAATGGCGACAGCGGCTTGGGCGACTGGGCGCAAGGCCGCGATTGGCTGGCAGCCTTGGCCCGCACGTAACGATTACCGATAGAGGTTTATTTGAGCGAACATGCGTTTGTACCGGAAACCCGCTTCGGCATTTGGCCGTGGCAACACCGACCGGACCTGGAGCGCGAACTTTTTTAAACGTCGCCTGGACTGATAAGCCGGCCTGCGGGTTGATCGCACGAGCTGAAATCCAAGACATGCCACAGCGTTCCAGCAAATGGTAGACCTCATTGAGACTATAGTCGACTTGAAACTGCTCATGCAGCAGTTGCTGGATCTCTTCCCCCCGAATCCTGCAGCCACACCGCGCATCCTGGGCCTACTCGATGGCGCGTCGCGTCGCTTCTTGCTGCGCTTCGCCTAGCTGGGGCGTTCTCCCGCTTTGCGGTATCCCCAACAAGCGCTCGATGCCGTCGGCGGCAAATCAGTTGGCCCACCGCATTACCGCCTGGCGAGTGACCTTCAAACTCTGGGCCACTGCAACGTAGCTCTTGCCTTCTTTTAAATGGGCCAAACCAAGAAAGCGAAGCCGCCACTGCCCATTGGGTTGCTTGCGAGCCAACGCGTCAAAATCAATTTTTTGTAATAGCCCATCCAATTTATCGCGTGAAGCCATCGCCAACTCCTCACGACCGTCCACCCTGCTCAGACTGCTACGGCACCTTTATGATTCGTTACTTCAGGGGATTGGTATGAGAAATAACTCCCGCATTTATGGGATAGAGCGTTGGTCTGTAGGTGGATATGATGTTGACACTAGGAAAATACAATTATTGATAAAGGGAAAAATGTACTTGAAATACATAAGCCCGGTCTTATCCGGGATTTTGATTGCCACACTATTTACAGGGTGCCAAACCGCTGCATTTCATCGCGCCGATGTCCAAGAGTCGTCAACCGACCGAATGACTGTCGGGAAGGTACAAAAGGAGATCCGTGTTGGCATGAGTGGCGCTGATGTGGCTCAAGCACTTGGTTCGCCTAACATTGTTTCTACCGATGAGGAACGGCGAGAAGTGTGGATCTACGACAAAATCGCAACCGACCGTGCTTACTCATCTAGCAGTGGTGGAGTTAACGCTCTTATTCTTGGTTTCGGCTCGGGCGCTGCAGGCGGTCTAGGTGGTGGTGCGAGCGCATCTGCAGGCGCTTCATCGACGAGCCAACGTACCCTTACAGTCATCATCAAGTTTGATAAGGGTGGGCAAGTGCGTGACTTTGCCTATCACACATCGAGGTTCTAGAATGAAATTTGCAAAAATGCCAATGCTGATGTGTGCTCTACTTATGGCCGGATGCGTAACCATTCCTCCTGACGTATTTGTCGTTACGCCTGAGCTATTAAAGCAACGCCAGCTTGAAACTCGTCGATACGAAGGTCTCAAAGAGCCTGATCTTATCGCTGCTTGTGCCAACGTGCTTCAAGATCTTGGCTACAACTTGGATAACTCAGAAACAAAACTAGGTGTGCTGACGGCGAGTAAGCAGCGAGATGCCGTCAATGGCGGCGAGGTCGCAGCCGCAGTTGTTGTTGCTCTTCTC
>DATLIB010000137.1:0-5608 GCA_035539595.1 Noviherbaspirillum sp. | reverse complement strand
GTTTCATAGCCGTCGTACGAGGTATCCGACACGACGTGCCAGCCGTGTTCGGCGGCGCGTTCGGCGGCGACCTGGACCGATGCGTCATAGTTGCCCTCGATGCGCACGATTTCCGCGCCGTAGGCGGCGATGGCTTGCTCGCGCTCCTGGCTCACCTGCCGGTGCAGCACGATCACGCAGCGGCAGCCCACATCCCTGGCCGCCGCCGCCAGCGCCCGGCCATGGTTGCCATCGGTGGCACTGATGACGGTGAAGTCGCGCAAGGCTGCCGCGTGGCGTCCGCGGAACAATCCCTGCGGCGTGAACGCGGCGTCCGGTCTTTGCCGCAGAATCAGGCGAACCAGTGCAATGGGTGCGCCCAGCGCCTTGAAGCTGCCGAGCGCGGAGCGCTTCGACTCGTCCTTGACGCTGATCTGCCTCACACCCAGTTGCTTTGCCAGCGTCGGCAAGCGCCACAGCGGCGTTGCTTGACGCGGCAACATCGGCCAGTAAGACAGCCATTGACGACTTTGCTCTGCCGTCTCGATGTTCATCACCGCGCGCAAATCGTCGCCGTAGATCGCCCGGTAGGCGTATTTGTTCTCGACTAACATGCGCCGGCGTCCTCCATCATGGAAATAAATCCGCCGAAAAAATATCGTGGCGGCGCGCTGCGCGACATCGGCTAGGCCGGCAGGCGCAAGCGCGCGATTTCGGCAAAATACTGTGCACCGATCGGCAATACCTCGTCGTTGAAGTCGTAGCTGGCGTTATGCAAGGGCGTGCTGCCCTGTCCATGGTCGCCGTTGCCGATAAAAACGAAGGCGCCCGGAACCGCGCGCAGGAAAGCGCCGAAGTCTTCCGAGATCATCATTGGCTGGATGTTGGCATCGACACATTCGGCGCCCACGATATTGGTCGCGGCAGCCACCGCGACCGGCACGTATTGTTCCCAATTGACGGTGGGCGCGAATTCGTGGGTGTATTCGAAGCTGCACTCGGCACCGTGCAACTGGCAGATACCTTCGCTGATGGCGCGCATGCGCCTTTCGAGCAGCGCTTGCACTTCCCGCGTGTAACTGCGGGTATCGCCCTTGATCGTCACGTTGCTGGGAATGGTGTTGCGGATGCCGTCCGTGACGATTTCCGTGCAGGAGATGACTGCCGACATGCTCGGATCGATATTGCGTGCGACGATGGTTTGCAAGGCCAATACGATTTCCGCTGCAATCACGATCGGGTCGATGCCCATGTGCGGGCGTGCCGCATGCGTACCGCGCCCCTTGATGTGAATGACGAAATTATCTTCGCTGGCCATGATGCCGCCGACACGCGTGGCGATATGGCCGGCGGGAAGGCCGGGCATGTTGTGCGCGCCGTATATCTCATCGACCGGAAAACGTTCAAACAAGCCGTCGCGCATCATCGCCTTGGCACCGCGCCCATGTTCTTCCGCTGGCTGGAAAATGAAACGCACGGTTCCATTGAAGTCCCGCCGCTGGCACAGCAGCTTGGCCGCACCCAGCATCATCGCCATGTGGCCGTCATGACCGCAGGCATGCATCTTCCCTGCGGTTTGCGAGGCATGCGCGCGACCACTCGCACGTTCGTGGATGTTCAGCGCATCCATGTCGGCGCGCAGGCCGATGATGCGCGTGCCGGTGCCGACTGTCAGGCTGGCGACCAGACCGGTGCCGCCGAGTCCACGATGTACCTCGAGTCCCATCTCGGAGAGCGTCTGCGCGATGAAATCCGAGGTCTGTATTTCTTCAAAGCCGGTTTCCGGACAGCGATGCAGATGATGACGCCATTGGACCAGTTGCTGTCTGAAAGTCGAATCGAGCATCGCCATGGGTTCCATTTCGCTGAGAGGGAAGCGTAGAGGGCGGTTCAGGAACAATAGGATTTACGCAAAATGGAACAATTGTGCGTAAGTCCTAAACAAACCGGACACAGTCAAATTATAGAGAGCCGTCTCGATAAGATTTCCCGACATGCTGCTTATGGCGGGAAAATTTCCTGCTATTCGTTATAGTGTTGAAAAACTTTCCCATCGGATGCGGTTGCGATATTTGAGGACGATATGAAGCTGGACCGGCTTGACGTACAAATCTTGAATCTGCTGCAGGAGGACGCCTCCACCCCGCTGCGCCTGCTCGCCGAGACCGTGCATGCATCGGTTGCCACCTGCCAGCGGCGCATCGCCCAACTCAAGGTCGGCGGTTATCTCTTGAAGGAAGTCGCCATCGTCGATCGCATGCTGGTCGGCCGCGCGCTGACGGTGTTTGTGTCGGTGGAAATGGAAAAGCAGAACAACGCCCTGTTACGCGCCTTCGAGATGAAGATGAAGGAAGAAGGAGAGGTCATGGCGTGCTACGAGATATCGGGCGAATTCGACTTCCTGCTGATCGTCAATACGACGTCGATGGAGCGCTACCACGCCTTCACGCGGCGCGTATTTTCTCCCATGAACAATGTGAAAAATTTCAAAAGCAATTTTGCGATGAACTGCTCCAAGTCCGAGACCAAAATTTTCCTGGATGAACCGGGGGAAGCCGGATAAAGCACGCAGTCTTCCATCGCCTGCAGCGACGCCCACAAGGCGTCCCTTTTTCCTTCCCGCTATCGGATCAGCCTGCCCTGGCTTACCCACCGGTTCCCGGCGATACGCATGGCGGCGTGCCGTTGGCGATCAACCATCGCCTGTCCCGCGTGACCACGATTGCGCTTCCGCGTCGCATAAAAGCAGGGCGCCAACGGAAGCTGGTTTCATTGAATTCCTCCTTCAACAAAATGCTCCCTGTTGGTTACTTACGCAACATTGCCCCGGCAAGGCAACGCGACTGGCGCGGTTTTGCGTAAGTCCTATTGGTGTTTTTTTCTGTGTAAAACAGAGATTAGTGTCGTACACCGTTTACAGTCTGATGACCGTCAACAGGAAGTGTCACGACATGAACGAAATCGGCATTGCCGTCTTGCAGCGCAGCCGCGCGCCGATCATCCCTGAGAGCGACATCGAATTCACCGCAATTCGCGCCCAGGGCGCGGGCGGTCAAAACGTCAACAAGGTATCCAGCGCCATCCACTTGCGCTTTGACATCCACGCCTCTTCCTTGCCAGACCACCTGAAAGAACGCTTGCTCGCGTTAAACGATCAACGCATCACCAAGGAGGGCGTGGTGATCATCAAGGCACAGACGCACCGCAGCCAGGAAAAGAACAAGGCAGAAGCCTTGCAGCGCTTGCAGGAAATGGTGGAAAGCATTGCCGTCCTGCCACGCGTGCGCCGGGCGACCAAGCCGACGCGCAGTTCGCAAAAAAAGCGCCTTGAACAGAAGAGCAGTCGCGGCCAGATCAAGTCGATGCGCGGGAAAGTCCGGGACTGAGCGCTCGCAAACAGGTCAAATCAGAAAGAAATCAGAAAGAAGAAACCGCAAGCAGCCGTTCGTGCACGGCTGCTTGCGGCCACAGGTTTCTATTGAAACGCCACCTCGGCAAAGCTGCGCAGCTTCCGGCTATGCAACTTGTCCACGCCCTGCCGACGTAACAGCTCCACTGCACGGATGCCGATGCGCAAGTGCTGATCGACACGCGCCCGATAGAAATGGTTGGCCATCCCAGGCAGCTTGATCTCGCCGTGCAGCGGCTTGTCGCTCACGCACAGCAAGGTGCCGTACGGCACGCGAAAACGGAAGCCGTTGGCCGCAATGGTCGCGCTCTCCATATCCAGCGCAATCGCCCGGCTCTGACTGAAGCGACGCTCCGGCGTGCGTTGCGGCAGCAACTCCCAGTTGCGATTGTCCGTACTCGCCACCGTGCCGGTCCGCATGATGCGTTTCAGATCGTATCCCGTGAGCTGGGTCACTTCCGCCACCGCGGCTTCGAGCGCCACCTGCACCTCCGCCAGCGGCGGGATCGGCACCCACAGAGGCAGATCCTCGTCCAGTACATGGTCTTCGCGCACATAACCGTGCGCCAAGACATAGTCGCCCAACTGCTGGGTATTGCGCAGTCCGGCGCAGTGGCCCAGCATCAGCCAGGCATGCGGACGCAACACGGCGATGTGGTCGGTGATGGTTTTCGCGTTGGCCGGCCCCACCCCGATGTTCACCATGGTGATGCCGCTGCCATCGGCGCGGACCAGGTGATAGCCCGGCATTTGCGGCATGCGCGGCGGCGCAGCACCCAAATCGTCGCCCGGCTCGACACTCTGCCCTACCCGGCGCGTAATCACATTGCCCGGTTCGACGAAAGCGATGTAGTGATCCTCATTCTCCGGCGTTTCCGGGTCCGGCACGCTGCTCATGATCTCGTGCCCGAGTCGAATGAATTCGTCGATATAGAACTGGTAATTGGTAAACAGCACGAAATGCTGGAAATGCTCCGGCGCCGTGCCGGTGTAATGGCGCAGCCGCTGCAGCGAATAATCCACCCGTGGCGCCGTGAACAAGGACAAAGGCTGCGCCTCTCCCGGCGGCGGCTCGTAAGTGCCGTTGGCAATACCGTCATCCATCGCGCCCAGATCGGGCAGATCGAACAGATCGCGCATCGCCAACCGCCGCTCGGCGCTCATGCTGCCTTCAATATGGTCGTGCTCCGCAAACGAAAAGTGGACAGGAATCGGCTGCGCGCTGGTGCCCACTTCCAGTTGCACCTGCTGATTGCGGCCGTGGTTCTTCAGCAGCAGGCGGAACTGCTCCAGGTGGTAATTGGCAAACAGGTCCGGCCGCGTGATGGTGGTTTCAAAAGTGCCCGGTCCCGCCACAAAGCCGTAGGACAAACGGGAATCGGCACGCGCCACCGTATCGGTATGCACGCGGATAAACGGATAGCAGGCACGTACCCGCTCCGGCAGGTCTTCGCCATTGACGAAGCGTTGCAGGCATTCCCGCAGGTGATTGATGCTGCAATCGTAAATGGTGCGCAACTGATCCAGCGCTGCGGCGGGATCGTCAAAGCGGGCGGGGGCGATGAAATGAGGTGTCAGCAACTTGCGGCTCCTGGAGTTCGGGGCATGAATAGGTTAGGGGTGTCAGGAGGCATTTTACGGGTAGTGACTTGTTTGTGGGCTATGACACTGCGTGAAGCGGGGAAGCGGGATGACGCGCGACGACGATCTGATGGACGCTTGCCGGCCAATACCTGCCGTTTGGCAATCCCATCAATTCGATATTGCCTTGTTAATTTCTCCGTGGCAGCATACGTCGACTCTGTTCAAATAGTTTCAATGGATGGCTATAGGCCCCATGCTGAGTGACGTCTTTCACGTTTAATTAAACCTGTACAGATGGACAGCCTTCTTCTGCAAGCTAGGCGGGGGCTGTTTTTTGAGGGATTCAAGAATATGTTTTATCAGTCAGCGGCCCGGTTTATCAGTCAAGTCGTGGCGTATAAATCTAGTTAGTCATGAACAAAGCAAACGATCACGAATCTAGATCTCGAAATGTTGCGGACACTCTGCGCAACTTTCTTATCGCTGTTCATACCGGCGGTGTTGGTACCATGCTTGCCGTGGCAAGCTCGCTAGCAGAAAAGCAAGTCCATCCTAGGTGGGCGTTTGTTCCAGTTTTAATCTTCGTTGTTGGCCTCGCTGTTGTAGGCGTCAGCTTGCTGTTGGCAAAACACCGGG
>DATLIB010000136.1:0-2056 GCA_035539595.1 Noviherbaspirillum sp. | reverse complement strand
TCTTACATTGTTGGAATGCTGAGTTTTATATATCTGAAGCTCACAAATCGTGGTTTGCACGGCCCGACAGCTCTTGCAGCAGGCTTCGCAGCCATGGCTGCCGGCTCCACGCTCGCTGGGTACGGCGAATGGGGAATAATGTCTCCGGCCTTGTGGCAATTCGGCAGCATCGTCTTCGGTATCGTGGGTTATGCGCTGATCTGGCTTGGCCTGAAAATCGTGAGCGATGGACGTACTGCCAGCAGGGGGACAGTATCAGCTGTCTGTTTGATTGCCTTGCTGGCAATTGTCCTTGCACAGCAGGTGGCTGACAATAACGCTTATCGTGCGGCCCTGTTCAACGGCTGTGCGGCTGTGGCCTATCTTGCGGGAGCGGGCGGTCTTTTTGCGCGGTGGCGCAAGGAGCCACTCCTGTCCCGCTTCGCGTTGGGCGCGATTGCGGGTATTTCCGGCCTGATTTCGTTGTCGGTGGCAAAGAGCGTGCTTTTGCCCCAATACGCCGCCATCGATCTGGTCAATGCGTTTTTCTTGATCATCATGTTGAACTTCGCCATTGCGCTGTTCGTGATGATGCTGGTAGCCGAGCGGTCAGAGCGCAAATTGCTGGTTCTCGCCAACACCGATCCTTTGACGGGCGTCAAGAACCGTCGTTTTTTCTTCCAGGCCATGCCGGCGGTGCCGGGTCCCAACGATGCGGCGATGCTGCTCGATATCGACCACTTCAAATCAATCAACGACCGCTTCGGCCACGCCGTCGGCGACAGCGTTCTTCAGGAAGTGGCGAAGCGTATCGGCGGCAGCATACGCGGTGGTGACGTGCTGGCGCGTTACGGTGGCGAGGAGTTCATCATCTTCCTGCCGGGTGCCGGTGTTCAAAAGGCTTGCATGATCGGAGAACGCATTCGCGATGCGATTGCGATAACCGAAGTCGATTGCGGCGGTTTGCGTGTCGGCGTGACGATAAGCATCGGCGTCGCAACCAGCGGAGATATGCGCTGCGATCTTCAGACCCTGGCGGAAATGGCGGACCGCGCCCTTTACCGCGCCAAGACGGATGGGCGCAATTGCGTGCGCGAAGCCCTGGCGGCGTGAGGCTTTTGAGCTTTTTGTGAGACAATGCAAAACGCCGCAGGCATGACCCGCGGCGTTTCCATGATCTTCGTTGGCGGCTGATTTTACAGGAAGTAGCTCTGCAAGGGCTTCACTTCCAGATTGCCGGCCTTAAGCGCCTTGATGGCAAGGGCTGCTGCTTCGGCACCTGCCATCGTTGTGTAGTAGGGCACCTTCTGCATCAGCGTTGCGCGGCGCAGCGACTTCGAGTCGGAAATCGCCTTGTTGCTGTCGGTGGTGTTGATGACCAGCTGGACCTGCCGGTTGCGGATGGCGTCTTCGATATGCGGACGACCTTCCTGCACCTTGTTGATCTTCTCGGCGTTGATGCCCTGTTCAGCAAGGAAACGCTGGGTGCCGCCGGTTGCCAGTACCCTGAAGCCGCTCTCGACCAGAATACGGATTGCGGGCAACACGCGGTCCTTGTCGTCGTCGCGCACCGAGACGAAGACGGTGCCGGAGCGCGGCAGGTCGACGCCTGCGCCGAGCTGGCTCTTGGCAAAGGCGAGTGCGAAATCGGTATCGAGGCCGATAACTTCGCCGGTCGAGCGCATTTCCGGTCCGAGCAGAATGTCGACGCCGGGGAAGCGGGCGAACGGGAAAACGGCTTCCTTGACGGCGATGTGCTTCAGGTTGCGCGGATCGGGTTTCTTGCCGTAAGCGGCAATCGCCGCATCAAGCTTTTCGCCGGCCATGACGCGGGCAGCGATCTTGGCGATCGGCGCACCGATGGTTTTTGCAACGAAGGGCACCGTGCGCGAGGCGCGCGGGTTGACTTCGAGAACGTAGATCGTGCCGTCCTTGATGGCGTACTGGACGTTCATCAGGCCGCCGACGTTCAAGGCCTTGGCCATTGCCTTGGTCTGGCGCTCGAGTTCGTCGACGATCTCGGATGACAGCGAGTAGACAGGCAAAGAGCAAGCAGAGTCACCGGAGTGGATACCGG
>DATLIB010000135.1:0-5175 GCA_035539595.1 Noviherbaspirillum sp. | reverse complement strand
GCCATTGATGCAAGCCGGCTTCATTTGCGAAAAGCAGCCGGGCTTCGGCACCAAGCGCGACATGCTGGCGGCGCGTTTCGCGCCGCGCTGGCAAGTGCCGCCGCGAACGCTCCCTGTCGTGCGGCGCGCCATCGTGATCGGCGCCGGCATTGCCGGCAGTGCCGCTTGCGAGCGCTTGGCCGCGCGTGGCTGGCATCTCACCCTGATCGAACAACATGCCGCTCCGGCACAGGAAGCCTCGGGCAACTTGGCCGGCATCGTGATGCCGCTGTTGTCGAAGGATGACAACCGGGTATCGCGGCTGGCCCGCGCAGCGTATCTGTTTACCCTGCAATGGTGGCGTCAGCTCGGCGGGGTGGGGCGAGCCTTCGACGGTGAAGCCTGCGGTGTGTTGCAACTGGCGCGCGATGCCTCCCACGCGCAGGCTCAGCGCGCTGCCATCGCAGCTTTCGATTACCCGCCAGACTTTGTGCGCTGGCTGGATGCGGCAACGGTGAACGGCATGACCGGCAATGCCGCCCTCCATGGCGGTTGGCTGTTTCCGGGCGGCGGCTGGGTGACGCCTGCGCGCTTGTGCGAGGCCTTGCTGGCAGCCTGCGGCGACCGCCTCGAAAGACGTTTCGGTGAGGAAGCTACGGTGCTGGAGCGCATCGGTACCGATTGGGGGGTGCGCAACAGCAGTGGCGTGCTTATCGCGCAGGCGCCCGTGGTGATCCTTGCCAGCGGAACCAAGGCGCGGTTATTTCCTCAAACACAAGGATTGCCGCTGACGGCGATACGTGGCCAAGTCACGCATCTGCCTGCAGTCGCCGTGCCGGAACTGCCGATGGTGGTCTGCGGCGACGGCTATGTCACGCGTCCGGTGCAAGGCTTTTGTTGCGTCGGCGCTTCCTACGACGCCGACAACGATCCTGCGCTGCGGCGCAGCAGTCACGAAGAGAATCTCGGACGCCTGCGGCAGAATCTGCCGCAGGCACTTGCCGGCGGCTTCCATACCGACAGCCCCTTGGCCGGCCGCGTCGGTTTCCGCTGCGTAGCGCCGGATCGCTTGCCACTGGCGGGCGCACTGCCCGACGCTGCAGCCTCTATCGCCGGCAGCCGATTGCGCGATGTGCCGCGCCTGGACGGCCTCTTCGGTCTGTTGGCCTACGGTTCGCGCGGACTGATTTGGGCGCCGTTCGCCGCGGAACTGTTGGCTTGCGCACTGGAAGGCGAGCCGCTGCCGGTTGAACGTGAACTCGCGAGCGCGCTCGATCCCGCTCGCTTTGCTTTGCAATCCTACCGGCGTGGCGCAGCCGCACCGGTAGCACCTGAAATGGACTCTTATGCACAAGATCATTAAATACGCGGGCCTTTCTTTCGTCGTGCTGCTGGCGTTGCTGCTGGCGCTTGCCGGCATCGTCGCCGCCACCTTCGATCCGAACGACTACAAGCCCCAACTCATCCGGCTGGTGCAAGAGAAAATGCAGCGTAGCTTGCAGATTCCGGGCGAGATCAAGTTGACGTTTTTCCCGAAAATTGGCGCTGATCTGGGCCAGGTCAGCCTTTCCGAGCGTAATAGCAGCAATGAGTTCGCCGCCTTCGAGAGCGCCAAGGTGTCGCTCGCGCTGATTCCTCTGTTATCCAAGCAAGTGGTGGTCGATCAGGTACGGCTCGACGGCCTGCGCGCCAACATTACCCGCTTCCAGGACGGCAGTACCAATCTCGACGATCTGTTGGGCGCCGACCAGGCCGGCCAGCCCGGCCAGCCCGAGGACGCGGCGCCGGCACAGCCAGTCGTGCTCGACATCGACAGCGTCGATATCAGTAATGCGCAGGTGGTGATCGACGACCGGCAGCAGGCGCGCAGGTTCGAGCTGCTCAACCTCGACCTGGAAACCGGCAAGATTGCCAAGGGGGTGCCGAGCAAGCTGCAACTTGCCGCCGATATCAAGGGCAGCAAGCCGGTGCTCGATGTGCATCTGGCATTGAACACCGGCTTCACCATGGACCCTGGCAGCAAGCATTACGTGCTGAAAGACTTCGATGCCGAACTCAAGGGCAAGCAGGGCGGCCAGCCGCTCGAGTTGCAGCTGGACATACCGCAGCTGGCGCTGACCGATAAGCACGTGTCCGGTGGCAAGGCGAGCGGTACGGCAAAGCTGGTGCAGGGTGCGCGCACCGTCGAGGCCGCTTTCAGCGCGGCGGCGTTCGAGGGTACGCCGCAGGCTTTCACACTGCCGTCGCTGACGCTCGATGCGACGCTGAAGGAGGACAAGCTGGAGGCGAAAATCAAGCTGTCCGGCGCCTTGTCCGGCGACATCGACAAACAGCTCTTCACCTCCCCGGACCTCGCGCTTGTCTTGTCCGGCCAGCAGGACAAGACCGCCCTCAACGGATCGCTGCATACGCCGCTGACGGCCAACCTGAAAGCCAAGACCATCGAACTGGCAAAGCTGGTGGCCGACTTCACCTTGCCCAATCCGGCCGGTGGCACCTTCGCGCTCAAGGCCGGCGGCAATGCCAGCGTGAATCTCGACAAGAAAACGGCGTCCGCTGCCCTCAAAGGCAAGCTCGACCAAAGCAGCTTCGATGCCAAACTGGGCCTCGCGGCATTCTCGCCAGCCGCGTATACCTTCGATATCGACATCGACAAGCTCGATCTTGACCGCTACAAGCGTAAGCAGACGGCGAGTGCTGCATCTGCCCCGGCCACGCCGGCTGGCGCGCAGCCGATGGAGTTCGGTGCCTTGCAGACGCTGCGGGCCAACGGCAGCATGCGCATCGGCGCCTTGAAGGTCGCCAACATCAAGAGCACCAATGTGCGTGTCGATCTGCGCGCCGCCGACGGCAAGCTCGACCTCAACCCGCTTGCCGCCAACCTGTATGGCGGCAGCGCTGCCGGTGCGCTCTCGATCAGTGCCGGTAAACCGGCCCGTTTCACGGTGCGCCAAACGCTCTCCAATATTCATGTCGCCCCCTTGCTGCAAGACGCGATCGACAAGGCGCCCATCGAAGGGCGCGGCACGGTTCAGCTCGATGTGAGTACGGCGGGAAACCTCTTTGATCAGATCAAGAAAAACCTGAACGGCAGCGCGCGCATGGAGTTACGCGACGGCGCGGTACGCGGCGTGAATGTGGCGCAGACGGTGCGCCAGGCCAAGGCGAAGATCGATACCCTGCGCGGCAAGGAAGGCAGTCAAGAAAAAAGCGGGACCGGCTCGGCGGCCGAAAAGACCGACTTCAGCGAAATGACAGCCAGCTTTCGCATCACCAATGGCGTGGCACGCAACGATGACCTGAACATCAAGTCGCCGTTGATCCGCGTGGGAGGGGCGGGCGATATCAACCTCGGCGCCAACCGGCTCGACTATCTCGCACGTGCCACCGTGGTGTCGACCTTGCAAGGACAGGGCGGGCCGGAACTGCAGGCACTCAAGGGATTGACGGTGCCGGTGAAACTCTCGGGTCCTTTCGACGCCATCGACTGGCGCATCGACTTCGCCGGCATGGCCAGTGCCTTGGCAAAACAAAAGCTCGACGAAAAGAAGGACGAGTTGAAAGAGAAAGCACAGAAAGCGCTGGGCGAAGAAAAAGGCAAGCTGCAGGATCAGCTCAAGGATAGGCTGAAGGGTTTGCTAGGCAAGTAATAAGTTAGGACTGACGCAAAACCGCCCCAGCCGCGTTGTGTCGCCTTGTCGTACCAGATGTACTGCCTGCGGCAACACGCCTTGCCGGGACAATTTTGCGTCAGCCCTATAAGTAATAGTACTCATCACCATACACCAGCGCGCATCGCAAGAGATGCGCGCTGCATGTCCAGCTATGTGGGCCGTACAAAGACGCGTCGCCATGCATGGCGTGTGTCTGCACAGCGCAGCATGCGTGTCGCATTTACGCACAGGCATGGTGTAAATCCTGCATCGAAAATCGCGCAAAACGACAACGATAACGCTAAAAAGTTTTACGCATTGCCCTCGGTTTTTCAAAAAAACAGGCGACAAACAGACAAGAGATGGCGCTTTGGATAGCGTATTTGTAAAGCACGTTTGTTCACAAAGCAGATGTCCGTAAAAAAGCAAAAAAATTTCCTATCGCCTACAGAAATCTGCGCGTATTATGAAATTGCGGAGTGGAAATTCATGTCTGAATCCGACACCCCCATCACCGGTAGATATATATCAAAGGAATACCCATGAAAATCTTTGACAACTACGCAGCACGGTATGAGCGGACACGGGAAGAGGAATACTCCCTGCAAGAATATCTGGAATTGTGCAAGCGCGATCGACTCGCCTACGCCACTGCCGCCGAGCGTATGCTCGAAGCAATCGGCGAACCGGAGCTGATCGATACGCGCCATGATCCGCGGCTCTCGCGCATCTTCGCCAACAAGGTTATCAAGATTTATCCCGCGTTCCGCGAGTTCTATGGAACAGAGGAAGTCATCGAGCAGGTCGTCTCCTATTTCCGTCATGCCGCTCAAGGCCTGGAAGAACGCAAGCAGGTCCTCTATCTCTTGGGCCCCGTCGGCGGCGGCAAGTCCTCCATCGCCGAAAAGCTCAAGGAGTTGATGGAAAAAGTCCCGTTCTATGCCATCAAGGGATCGCCCGTCAACGAGTCGCCGCTTGGCCTGTTCAATGAGACAGAAGACGGCGATATCCTCGAACAGGATTACGGCATCTCGCGCCGCTATCTGAAAACCATCCCCAGCCCGTGGGCAGTCAAGCGCCTGCATGAGTTCAACGGCGACATCAACCAGTTCCGCGTGGTCAAGCGTTACCCCTCGGTGCTGAAACAGGTTGCCATCTCCAAGACCGAACCGGGCGACGAAAACAACCAGGATATTTCTTCGCTGGTCGGCAAGGTCGATATCCGCAAGCTGGAAGATTATTCGCAGGACGACCCGGATGCCTACAGCTACTCCGGCGGTCTGTGCCTGTCCAATCAGGGCTTGATGGAATTCGTGGAAATGTTCAAGGCGCCGATCAAGGTGTTGCATCCGCTCTTGACCGCCACGCAGGAAGGTAACTACAAGGGCACCGAAGGCTTCGGCGCGATTCCGTTCGACGGCGTGGTGCTGGCGCACTCGAACGAATCCGAGTGGAAGGCCTTCCGCAACAACAAGAACAATGAAGCGTTCCTGGATCGTATCTACATCGTCAAGGTGCCGTATTGCCTGCGCGTGACCGACGA
>DATLIB010000134.1:0-18388 GCA_035539595.1 Noviherbaspirillum sp. | reverse complement strand
TGATAGATATTTTCCACTTGCAGCGAAACCGGCTTGCCGATGAAGTCACCCAGCATCGCCAGATGCGGCGATTCTTCTTCCAGGAACATGTCGATCACCACCTGTGAGGCGAGAATACGGAATTCGCGTGGATTGAACTGTTTCGCTTCGCGCAGCAGTTCACGCAGGATTTCATAGCAGACCGTGCGCGCGGTTTTGACCTGGCCCTTGCCACCACAGGCCGGACATACCTCGCACAGGATGTGCGCCAGCGACTCGCGGGTGCGCTTGCGCGTCATTTCCACCAGGCCGAGCGAAGAGAAGCTGGATACCGACACCTTGGTGCGGTCGCGTGACAAGGCCTTGTTCAGTTCGGCGAGCACCGCTTGGCGATGCTCGTTGTTTTCCATGTCGATGAAGTCGAGAATGATGATGCCGCCGAGGTTGCGTAGCCGCAGCTGACGCGCAATGGCATGCGCCGCCTCAAGATTGGTTTTGAAGATCGTATCGTCGAAATTGCGGCCATTCACATAGCTGCCGGTGTTGACGTCGATGGTGGTCATCGCTTCGGTTTGATCGATGATCAGATAGCCGCCAGACTTGAGATCGACCCGTCGTCCCAACGCACGCTGGATTTCCTCTTCCACACCGTACAGGTCGAACAGCGGACGCTCGCCGGTGTAGTGCACCAGCTTGGACAGTACCGACGGCGTGTAGGTGGTGCCGAACTGCTGCAGTTTCTGGAAGTTTTCGCGCGAGTCCACTTGAATGGTGGTCGTTTCATCATTCACGAAGTCGCGCAATACGCGCTGTGCCAGATTCAGATCCTGGTACAGCAACGCCGGGGCCGGTTGCGTCTTGCTCTGTTGCGTGATGGTGGACCAGGTCTTGCGCAGGTAATCGACGTCCATCTGCAAATCGGCTTCCGACGCTTCCTCGGCCATGGTACGGATGATGAAGCCGCCCTTGAAGTCGGATGGCAGCAACTTCTGCACCTTGCCTTTGAGCTGTTCGCGCTCGGATTCCTTTTCAATGCGCTGCGAAATGCCGATGTGCGAATCCTGCGGCAGGTACACCAGCATGCGGCCGGCGATCGAAATCTGGGTCGATAGCCGCGCGCCCTTGGTGCCGATCGGGTCCTTGATCACCTGCACCATGATGGACTGGCCGTCGTACAGCAGCTTTTCAATCGGCGTTGGCGCCGCGTTCTGGTTATCGTGCGGACGCGCTTCCCAAATGTCGGCGACATGCAGGAAAGCCGCGCGTTCCAGTCCGATGTCGATAAAAGCGGATTGCATGCCGGGCAGGACGCGCACCACCTTGCCGAGATAGATGTTGCCGGCCATGCCGCGCGACAGCGTGCGTTCGATGTGGAGTTCCTGTACCGCGCCTTGCAGGATCAGTGCAACACGCGTTTCCTGCGGCGTGATGTTGATGAGAATATCTTCGCTCATAGCGTGGCAATGCCTGCTTGTCTTAATAGATTGGCAGTTTCATGCAGAGGCAGGCCCATGATGCCGGTGTAGCTGCCGGTGATGCTGGCGACAAACACGGCTGCCAAGCCCTGGATACCGTAGCCACCGGCCTTGTCATAGGGTTCCGCACTGGTGCAATAGGCGCGCATCATGCTTTCGGTCAACGGGGAAATCGTCACTTCCGAGGTTTGCGTGATCTGCTCGATACCGTCTTCGTTGGATAACGCGACGCTGGTCAGGACCTGATGCGTACGGCCAGAGAGTGCTCGCAGCATGTCCATCGCCTCCTTGAAGTCGGCCGGCTTGCCCAGGATGCGTCCATCGATCGCCACCGTGGTGTCGGCGGTGAGCACCGGCCGCATGGGCAGGCGGCGCATCAGCATGATCCTGGCAGCGTGTTCTGCTTTTTCCCGTGTGACGCGGGCGACGTAATTTTCCGCCGTTTCGTCCGGCAGCACTTCTTCGCTGACTTCCGGACCGCGCGGGGCCTGGTCGCGCAGGAGCAGCAATTCGAATTCGACACCTATCTGGCGCAGCAGCTCGCGCCGCCTCGGACTCTTGGATGCAAGGTAAATCTTGTTATCTGCAGGTTTCATGTCACCGGTTCTCTACACCCTGTGGTATGGATGGTTTTGCGTGATGGACCAGGCGCGGTACAACTGTTCGGCAAGCAGCACGCGCACCATCCCATGTGGCAGAGTCAGACTGGAGATCCTCACCAGCATGTCGGCAGAGGCCTTGAAGCCGGCATCCAGCCCGTCTGCGCCACCGATCACGAATGTAACATCGCGCCCGTCCTGCTGCCAATGCGTTAAATGCTGCGAGAGTTGCATGGTCGTCAAGTCCTTGCCGCGCTCATCCAGTGCAATGATGCGCGAGCCCTTGGGGAGGGCGGACTCGATTTTGGCGCGCTCCAGCGCCATCACGGTGTCGGCGGTCTTGCTGCCGGAACGCTCGACTGGTTTGATTTCCTTGAGCTGGATACGGCATTCCGGCGGCATGCGCTTGGCATATTCGGCGAACCCGTCTTCGATCCAGGCGGGCATTTTGTGGCCTACGGCAGCGATCACGAGCTGCATAACACGCTCAACTTGAATATGTCACCGGAATGAGCTGAGGGCGGATGCGGACTTGGTGTGCCGTTTGAACGTGGCAACAGCACACCGCTAGTCGACAAAGCATGCGCCTTCCTCTCGATTGCGTAGTGAAGGAGTGCGGAAGTCAATCCTTACGCGGCCGCTTTTTTGGTACTGCGCTTGGCCGCAGTTTTTGTGGCGGCCACCTTCACGGTCTTGCCGACAGGCGTTTTCGGGGTTTTTGCGGCGGCGGTTTTGGTGGCGGTCTTTTTGACCGCGGTTTTGCGAGCCGGCTTTTTCGGCTCGTCGTCATCCAAGGTAGTCTGGCTGGCTGCCAAATGGCGCGAGCGCTTCTTTGGTGCTTCGTCGGCCATGTCCTCTGAAGCGGTGCGCTTGGAGATGCGCTTGGCAGCGCCGAGCTTTACTTCCTTGTCGCCCCAGATTTCTTCCAGTCGGTAGTATTCGCGGATCGCCGGTTGCATGATGTGTACCACCATGTCGCCCAAGTCAACCAGCACCCATTCGCCAGTGTCTTCGCCTTCAATGCTGACGATGTTGCCGCCTTTTTCCTTGACCTTGTCGCGCACCGACGCCGCAAGCGCCTTGGTTTGGCGGTTGGACGTGCCGGAAGCGATCGCGATGCGGTCGAACATGCTGGTCAGATGGACGGTGTCGTACACGCGGATGTCTTGTGCCTTGACGTCTTCAAGAGCGTCGAGCACGGTGGATTGCAGTTTTTTGATGTCCATTAGATTAGTTTTGGTAAAGGTGATGTTGTTTTATATAGTCTAGCACCCCGACCGGAATCAGCGCGCCCGGGTCTACCCGATCTTGCAGGGCAGCACGGATGGCGGTCGAGGAAACGTCAACTGCAAGATTGGTCGCCAGGCAGATCAAGCCAGCCGGCGTCATGCGAATTTGCTCCGGTGGCGCAGTGCGACGGGAAAATTCACGTGCAACTGCCGGCGGCATGTCGGCCACATCGAAACCGGGGCGCGATGCGGCACAGATATGGGCATGATCGAATAATTGCTGCCAGTCCTTCCAGGTATGCAACTGCTGTAATTGATCGGCACCCATCAGGAGTGCGAGCGAGGGCTCCGGTCCCAACTCCGCACGAATCGCCCGCAAGGTATCAATAGTGTAGCTTGCGGTCTGACGCTGTATTTCCTGCTGGTCAATCGTGACCGGTACTTGCAACCTGTCGAAGGCGAGCTTGAGCATCGCCACCCGATGTTCCGGCGCTGCCTGCAGCGGCTGCTTCTGCCATGGATTGCCAGCCGGGATGATGCGCAATTCATCCGGAAACAGCAGTTTTGCGAAGTAATCACCCAGCGCCACATGGCCGCGATGTACGGGGTCGAAGCTGCCGCCCAACAAGGCAATACAGCGTTGCTTCAAATCCACTCCTTATGCACCAGAAAGTCTGAATACAACTTGTCCTCCGGACTGCCGGATTCAGGGGACCAATCGTAACGCCATTTAACGAGCGGCGGCATCGACATCAGAATCGATTCGGTTCGTCCTCCCGATTGCAGGCCGAACAAGGTGCCACGGTCGAACACCAAGTTAAATTCAACGTAACGGCCGCGCCGGTATGCCTGGAAATCCCGCTCACGTTCGCCATAGGGCACATCCTTGCGACGTTGCAAGATGGGTAGGTAGGCATCAAGGAAACGATCTCCTACGCTTTGCATCAGTGCAAAACTTTGCGCGAAGCCGAGCGCATGGAAATCGTCGAAAAAAATGCCGCCGATGCCACGCGGTTCCTGGCGATGCTTGAGGTAGAAATAGTCGTCGCACCATTTTTTGAAACGCGGATGTAAATCGTCCCCGAACGGTGCCAATGCATCGCGGCAGGTTTGGTGGAAGTGCTTCGCATCTTCCGTGAAACCGTAATAGGGGGTCAGGTCCATGCCGCCGCCGAACCACCAAACCGGTTCCTGGCCTTCCGCAGTGGCAGTGAAAAAGCGCACATTCATGTGTACCGTCGGCGCGTAGGGATTGCGCGGGTGCAGCACCAGCGATACCCCCATCGCTTCCCAGGCGCGGCCAGCGATTTCCGGGCGATTAGCTGCCGCCGATGGAGGCAGGCTATTGCCGCTGACGTGGGAAAAACCGACACCCCCGCGTTCCAGCACATTGCCTTCTTCCAGGATGCGGGTAATGCCGCCGCCATTGATCGGACCGGCGCCATGCGGGCGCTCCCATTGGTCGGTGATGAATGGCTGGCCGTCGATGGCCTCCAATGCGGCAATAATGCGCGCCTGCAGGTCGAGTAGATAGGTCTTGACTGAGCTGGAGGAAGTGCTCACGGTTTTTCCTGGGTAATAGGGCCGGTTAAATTATCGTTCTCGCAAGGGGCGCGGATGTTACGACACGGTAGATGCTTGGAGGCGACAGGCCGTCACTCTTTGCTTTTCATCCGTAGGCTGGTGGTGAGCGAAGCGAATCCCAACGCTCACCCGATTACACCATTGCGATCGCCGAGCTTGGGTTTCCTTCGTCAACCCAACCTGCACGGAAATTGAAGAGCGACGGATACTACTGGAACTACCAGAGCCTGGGAAGGAAACGCTGGCGCAAATACCATCTTTCCATAGGCAAGGAACAGGCAAAGTCGCCGTGCGATGGCGTTCGCGATTACTTAAGGCTTACCTCTGAGGTAAAACACATCTAACCCCTTGCGCGCAATCCACCAGTACCTGTCAATACGTAAATACGTATCAGCTATGCCGTTTCAATGCCCGCCATCCGATATCGCGGCGGAACTGCACGCCGTCGAAGCGAATTTTGTCGACCGTGTTATATGCATGGTTTTGTGCCATCTTCACACTATCTCCCAGACCGACCACGCACAGGACGCGCCCACCCGATGTGGTCAGCTTGCCATCCGTGATGGTGGTGCCTGCGTGGAAAGTCACGCAATCCGCTGTTTCTTCCGGAATCCCTGAAATGACATCGCCCTTGCGTGGGCTTTCCGGATAGCCTGCAGCAGCCATCACCACGCCGAGCGCAGTACGGCGATCCCACTCCAATTCCACCTGGTCGAGCGTACCGTCAACCGCATGTTCCATCACGCTGACGAGATCGGTTTTCAGGCGCGCCAGGATCGGTTGCGTTTCCGGATCGCCCATGCGGCAATTGAATTCCAACGTCTTCGGATTTCCCTTTGCGTCGATCATCAGGCCGGCATACAAAAAGCCGGTGAAGGGAATGCCGTCCTTGCTCATGCCGAGCACGGTCGGATTGATGATTTCGCGCATCACGCGTGCGTGCAGCGCCGGCGTAACAATCGGCGCAGGCGAATAGGCCCCCATGCCGCCGGTGTTAGGTCCTTCGTCATTGTCTTTCAGGCGCTTGTGGTCCTGGCTGGTGGCCAGTGGCAATACGTTCTTGCCATCGACCATCACAATGAAGCTGGCTTCTTCGCCTGCCAGAAATTCTTCGATTACCACGCGTGCACCGGCATCGCCCAGCTTGTTGTCGGACAGCATCATGTCGACCGCTGCATGTGCCTCACCCAAAGTCATCGCCACCACGACGCCTTTGCCGGCGGCCAGACCGTCGGCCTTGATCACGATCGGTGCGCCTTTTTGGTCGATGTACTTGTGCGCTGCCAGCAGGTCGGAAAAGGTGTGGTATTCGGCGGTCGGGATGCGATGGCGTTTCATGAACGCCTTGGCAAAGTCTTTCGAGCTTTCCAGTTGCGCGGCTTCTTTCGTCGGGCCAAAGATTTTCAGACCTTGTTCGCGGAAGATGTTGACGATGCCGGCGGCCAGTGGAACTTCCGGGCCGACCACGGTGAGAGCAATGTTTTCCTTGAGCGCAAACTGCGCCAGCCAGGCGGGATCGGTGATGTCGATGTTCTGCAGGCGCGGGTCAAGCGCGGTGCCCCCGTTGCCTGGCGCGACATACACCATCTGAATCCGCTCGGATTGTGCGAGCTTCCAGGCCAGGGCATGTTCGCGGCCGCCTGAACCGACTACCAGAATTTTCATGGAGGTATAAGAAACAAACGTTAGTTTATTTATGCAGTGCAACCGGGTCAGCCAGCACCGCGCAATTTACGTGTGCGACGGTAAAACGTCAGACTCCGTGCTTACTCTTCGATGACAGAGTTGGTATAGACCTCTTGTACGTCGTCGAGGTTTTCCAGAGCATCCAACAATTTCTGCATTTTTACGGCATCGTCGCCGGTGAACACGGTTTCTGTCGATGGCTTCATGACAATCTCGGCCATTTCTGCCTTGAAGCCGGTTTTTTCCAATGCTTCCTTGACAATGGAAAAATCGTGCGGCGATGTAATTACCTCGATGCCGCCTTCTTCATCCGTCACCACATCTTCGGCGCCGGCTTCGAGTGCAGCTTCCATCAGCGCATCTTCGTTGGTGCCTGGGGCAAAGAACAACTGACCGCAATGCTTGAACAGGAAAGCCACTGAACCTTCAGTACCCATGTTGCCGCCGAACTTGGAAAACGCATGGCGCACTTCCGCCACGGTCCGCACGCGATTATCGGTCATGCAATCGACGATAATGGCGGCACCGTTGATGCCATAGCCTTCGTAGCGGATTTCTTCGTAGTTCGCCCCATCGAGACCGCCGGTGCCACGCTGGATAGCGCGCGTGACGTTGTCTTTGGGCATATTGGCGTCGGCTGCTTTTTCGACTGCCAGACGCAGGCGCGGATTGCTGGCGATATCGCCGCCACCCATGCGCGCAGCCACGGTGATTTCCTTGATCAAGCGGGTCCAGACTTTGCCGCGCTTGGCATCGGTCGCGGCTTTCTTGTGTTTAATATTGGCCCATTTACTATGTCCAGCCATGGCGAATCTTTCTTGGAATTGAATAAGGAGGGTTGCTATCGCTGATTTCGGGCAAAAAAATCGCCCCCAAATAAGTACGTACTCAGCCAAAAACCAATCTACAATTTTATCACACTGCCTCCTCCCAAAATTAGCCGAGAAGCCGATAAAACCATGCCGCATCCCCTCTTGATCGCCAAGAACGACAATAAAGAATTGGCAATATTGCCAGCCCTTGCCAACCGTCACGGTTGCATTACCGGCGCCACTGGCACCGGCAAAACCGTCACGCTGCAAGTCTTGGCCCAGGCATTGTCCGATATCGGCGTGCCGGTGTTCATGGCGGACGTCAAGGGGGACTTATCTGGTTTGGCGAAAGCCGGTTCGGCAACGCCCAAACTGAAGGAAAGATTGGCGTTGCTGCAACTGGACGAACCGGCTTGGGCGGCTGCGCCGGTCGCCTTTTGGGACGTGTTCGGCGAAAAGGGGCATCCGGTGCGTACCACCATCTCCGATCTCGGCCCACTGCTCTTGGCGAGCATGCTTAACTTGAACGATGTGCAGCAAGGTGTGCTGCAGCTGGTATTCAAGATCGCTGATGATCATGGCATGCTGCTGCTCGATATCAAGGACCTGCGGGCGATGCTGCAGCATGTCGGCGAAAAGGCGGCGGAGTTCCAGACCGAGTACGGCAATATTTCGGCAGCCAGCATTGGCGCGATCCAGCGCGGCTTGATTGCCATCGACGAGCAGGGCGGCGACCGTTTCTTTGGCGAACCCATGCTCAATCTGCACGATTTCATGCAGACCGATGCCAAGGGCAACGGCGTCATCAATATTCTGGCTGCCGACAAGCTGCTGCATGCGCCCCGCCTGTATGCAATTTTCCTCTTGTGGATGTTGTCGGAATTGTTCGAACTGCTGCCGGAAGTCGGCGACTTGGAAAAGCCCAAGCTGGTGTTTTTCTTCGACGAAGCGCACCTGCTGTTTGACGAAGCACCGAAAGTCTTGCTGCAAAAGATCGAGCAGGTGGTGCGCTTGATTCGCTCCAAAGGCGTGGGCGTGTATTTCGTCACGCAGAATCCGCTCGATATCCCGGACGCCGTGCTGGGGCAGCTCGGCAATCGCGTGCAGCATGCTTTGCGCGCCTATACGCCGCGCGACCAGAAGGCGGTGCAGGCGGCGGCACAAACCTTCCGTCCCAATCCGCAACTCGATACCGCCCAAGTCATCACGGAACTCGGAGTAGGGGAGGCGTTGTTGTCTTTTCTGGATGAAAAGGGAAGACCGCACATTGTGGAGCGCGGTTTCATCGTGCCTCCGGCATCGCAGATCGGCCCGATCAGTGAGGTCGAGCGCAAAGAAGTCATCGCCAATTCGCTGGTTGCCGGCGTGTATGAAAAGGTGGTCGATCGCGCATCCGCCTATGAACAAATCAAGGGCCGCGTGCAGGCCGAAATGCCGGACAAGGGCAGCCGCGAGGTGCCGCCTTCGGCAGAAGAAAAAGCGTCGGTCGGCGTTTCCATGAAAGACGCGTTCGACGGCTTGTTCGGTGGCGGCAGCAAGACGCGCCGTGGCGACACGATGATGGAGGCGATGATGAAATCGGCCGCGCGCAGTATCGGGTCGCGCGTCGGCCGCGAAATCATTCGGGGTGTGCTGGGGTCGATTCTGAAAAAATAAGCGGCCTTGCTGCCGCTGTCACGAGGCAATAGTCAATCTATTCGACTTGGGTAGCGGGAAGAAGGGGTTTTTTATCTGCACAATGGCGTTCCAGGGGAACGCCGTTTCTACCGTGATCACATCCTGTCAACGGGCAACGCGCCAAGCGCGCAACATCCACAGGCGAAATGTAAGGAAATCATTCGCAGCGTAAAATCGTCGGATGATTTCCAGCGCAACCATCCCCCTGAATCGTCAAACTTTTCTTGCCGGCTTGGCAATTGCCATCTCCGGCGCCGTGCTATTTTCGGCAAAGGCAATCGTCGCCAAATTGATTTACCGCTACAACGTCGATGCTGTCACGCTGATTGCATTTCGCATGTTGTTCTCGCTGCCGTTTTTTGTCGCTATCGCTATCTGGCAGGCACGCACGCAGGCATCACTGACAAGCGGTGAGCGAGGCAGGATCGTGGTGCTGGGACTGCTTGGTTACTACTTGTCGAGTTTTCTCGATTTCCTTGGACTGCAATATATTTCCGCCGGCCTGGAGCGCTTGATCTTGTTTCTCACGCCGTCCTTCGTCTTGCTGATGTCGGCGTTCTTCCTGAAGAAAAAAATCACGACACTGGAATGGTTGGCACTCGGTACGGCCTATCTCGGCACGGTCTTGGTATTTTTGCATGATGCGCGTACCGGCGGTTCGAATGTCGCGCTCGGTGGCATTCTGGTGTTGGGCGCCGCATTCTCCTATGCCATTTATCTCTTGCTGTCGGGTGAATTGGTGAAGCGGGTCGGCACCTTGCGCCTGGTTGCTTACGCAATGTGTGTATCGAGCGTGGCATGCATTGTGCAATTCTTCCTGCTGCGACCGTCGTCGATGCTGCTGCAGCCAATGGCGGTGTATGGATTGTCCTTGGTCAATGCCGTGTTTTGTACCGTGCTCCCGGTGTTCCTCACCATGGTGGCGGTCGCGCGCATCGGTGCGGGTACCACGTCGCAGGCCGGTATGATCGGGCCGGTGGCAACCTTGTTCATGGGGGCGCTGATGCTGGGCGAGCCGGTGACAGGCATTCAACTCGCCGGTACGGCACTCGTACTCGCCGGCATTTATTTTTTGTCGAGAAAAAAAATATAGGAGCGATCATGGATTTGGGAATTCGCGGCAAGCAGGCGCTGGTGTGTGGCGCCAGCAAGGGGCTGGGACGGGGTTGTGCCGAAGCGCTGGCGGCCGAAGGCGTGCAGGTAACGCTGGTGGCGCGCACCGCCGATGTACTGGAAGCGACGGCTGCCGAAATCCGTCAAAAGACGGGGGTGACGGTGACTGCTGTCGCTTGCGATATCACGACTGCGGACGGTCGCGCAAAAGCGCTGGCCGCTTGCCCGCAGCCGGATATCCTGATCAACAATGCCGGCGGTCCACCGCCCGGCGACTTTCGCAACTGGTCGCGCGAGGATTGGATTGCGGCGCTCGATGCCAACATGCTGACCCCGATCGAACTGATCAAGGCCACGGTCGATGGCATGATCGCGCGCCGCTTCGGCCGGATCGTCAACATTACCTCCAGCGCCGTGAAGGCGCCGATCGATACACTCGGTTTGTCGAACGGCGCACGTGCCGGCCTGACCGGGTTTGTCGCCGGTCTGGCACGGAAAACCGTCATGCATAATGTGACGATCAACAATCTGCTTCCTGGGCAATTCGATACCGACCGCCTGAAAAAGACGCTCGGTGCGGCGGCAGGCGCCTCCGGCAAGAGCATTGATGAAGTGTTCGCAGCGCGCCGCCAGCAGATTCCGGCGCAACGCTTCGGCAACCCGGAGGAATTCGGCGCCGTCTGCGCTTTCCTATGCAGCGTGCAAGCGAGTTACATGACAGGACAGAACGTTCTGCTGGATGGCGGCAACTATCCTGGAACTTTTTAATTTTTGCGTAGCGGGGATATGGTGAAAAAGCGTATTGCGCTGATCGCGCACGACAGGAAAAAAGACGATATGGTCGAACTGGCCTCGGAAAATGCTGACATGTTGCGTCAATGCATACTGGTTGCTACCGGTACCACTGGTAAACGCCTGCACGATGAAGTCGGATTGACCGTGGAGCGCAAGCTTTCCGGACCGTATGGGGGCGACCTGCAAATTGGTGCCGAAATCGCGGAAGGCAAGATCGACTGTGTCATCTTCCTGCGCGACCCGATGACGGCGCAGCCGCATGAACCCGATATCGGCGCTTTGTTGCGCGCATGCGATGTGCACAACGTGCCGTGCGCGACCAATGTTGTTACCGCGAAATTGTTGCTGTCACAGATGGTGCCGAATCACCATCACCAACACCACAATTAATCCGAAGGAGAGAATATGGTAAAGGCGATTCGCATCAACGCCGTAGGCGGCCCGGAAGTCATGGAATACGTTGACGTTGAGGTGGGCGAACCCGGTCCCGGCGAGGCGCGTGTGCGCCAGATGGCTTGTGGCTTGAATTACATCGACGTGTACTTTCGCACTGGCGCCTATCCGCAGCCGTTACCTGCCGGGCTCGGCATGGAAGGTGCCGGCGTGGTCGAGGCGGTTGGTGCCGGTGTGACCCATATCAAACCGGGCGACCGTGTCGCTTATGCCGGTCGTCCGCCCGGCGCCTATGCCGAAGCGAGGGCGATGCCGGCTGCTGTGCTGGTCAAGCTGCCTGATGCAATCGACTTTGAAACCGGTGCGGCAATGATGCTGCAAGGGTTGACTGTGCAGTATCTGTTCCGTCGCACTTTTCCGCTGCGCGGCGGCGAAACCATCTTGTTCCATGCCGCTGCTGGTGGCGTCGGCCTGATTGCCTGCCAATGGGCGCGTGCCTTGGGGGTGACCATGATCGGCACTGTCGGTTCCGACGAAAAAGCCGCACTGGCGAAGGCACACGGCTGCACCCATACCATCAACTACAACAAGGAAAATTTCGTCGAGCGCGTGAAGGAGATCACCAATGGCGCCGGCGTACCGGTCGTGTACGACTCGATTGGCAAGGACACTTTCATCGGCTCGCTCGACTGCCTGGCGCCGCTCGGCATGATGATTAGCTTCGGCGCTGCTTCCGGCCCGGTGCCGCCGTTCGGTTTGAATGAATTGGCATCGCGCGGTTCGCTATTCGTCACGCGTCCTTCTCTGTTCAATTACATCGCCAAGCGCGACGATCTGGAGACCATGGCCGCCGACTTGTTCAGCATGGTCGAGAGCAAGAAAATCCGCATCGACATCAACCAGCGCTATGCCTTGAAAGATGCCCCACAGGCGCATCGTGATCTGGAAGCCCGTAAAACCACCGGTTCCACTATTCTGCTGCCATGAAAGAAACTGAAAACACCCCGCTGACCCATCCGGACGAACAGACGACCGGTGACGACGGCTCTCCAAAGTTTGGCCGTCTGCTGATATTCCTTGTGGCGGCCGTGCTCCTGATTGTGGGTATTACCCTCGCTTCGGAAGCGTTTTATTCCTGACCGTTTCCTGGGGAAGGCGTCTTGCGACGAGGGGGCGGTTCGCTGTCCATCTTCAACTCGATCCGCCGCGGTACGCCGCTAGGACCGGGAAAATCCATGAAAGCGCTACGCACCATGTAGGGCATGATCGTCGCCAGCGAACCGTTGCTTCCTTCGCTGATGACGGTCGTTTCGTACAGCTTTCTACTGTCTGCCGCCCTGGTTAGTGCAATGCGCAACTGGCGGGTGAAAACTTCGTATTGCGAGACGCGCTGCTCGACCACCGGCGGCCCGAACCAGAATGGATCGTAATAGGGCCCGTAAAAACCATGCCATGCCGGTCCATACCAATAGGGGTAGGGATGCAGCATGACGGGATACACCTCGCGCACATCGCGCACGCTGATACTGTAGCCGAGCGACGCCTTCAAGGCTGGTTTGACGTGGGCAGATGCTTCGGTGAAACCCAGTCGCTGGAGTTCCGTGCGCACCAGGTTTTCATAATTGCGATATTCGATGCTGTCGTCCTGCTCCTTGGTGCGCTCGAATACATAGGACTTGTCTGGCAGGCTCGCCGGCCATTCGTGGAAGGCCGTGACGTTGCTCTTGACCACGGTACTGCACCCGGCCATCAAGGCGCTGAGTACGCCGATCAGGGCAGTTATCAACCAAGGTTTCATTCCTGCTCTCCAGCGGACACCAGCCATAAAAACAGCATACGAAAGCGGTCAGATAATTCCGTAAAAATTTGTAACCGGCGTCCGCTGCCGGCTATCGTGGATTTTCGAAAAAGATATAACTGGCACCGAAATCGCTGATTTCAAAGTACACCTTTTTTTCGCCGTTATCGACTGCCATGTTGAAATTTTCATCGAGCACGCCGTAGCCGTAGCGATAGGACCGCGGCTCCTTGCTGCTGGTACCGAGTGCGGTGGAAACCTTGTCGATTTGAATGAAGCGACGGACCAGCTTGTCGCCGGCATAAAATTCCAGCACGCCATCGGTACCGGTCCAGTTCTGCACGCTGCGACTGAGCTGGTTCTGTTGCTCCTGAGTACATGCAGCCAGCAATGTCGTCATGGCTACCACGATCAGCGCAAAGGATGATTTCATTGAAATAGGCTCCATTAGCGTCGGTTGGTAAAATACAGCTTTGCGTCATTATCCACCGATTGCCCCCTATGCGTACCGATACCCCCCAGACGATTTACCGCAAGGACTACACGCCTCCGGCCTATTGGGTCGACACCGTCGAGATGGGTTTCGACCTTGATCCGGAGACCACCCACGTCGCCACCCGCCTGACGATGACACGCAATCCCGCCAGTCGTGACAAGAACCTGGTGTTGTATGGCGAAGGCTTGCGTCTCGTGCAATTGCGCATGAACGGCAAGGACGTCAGCAAACGGGGTTATGCGCTGGGCAACGGCACGCTCGAAATTTTCCACCCGCCAGAAAAGATCACGCTTGAAATCGAAACGGTCACCCATCCCAGCCTGAACACCTCGCTGATGGGTTTGTACACGTCCAATGACAATTTCTTCACGCAATGCGAAGCGGAAGGTTTCCGCAAGATCACCTTCTTCCCCGACCGTCCCGATGTGATGGCGAAATACACCGTCATGTTGCGTGCCGATAAGGAAAAATATCCGGTGCTGCTGTCCAACGGCAACCTGATCGAACAAGGCGATCTTGGCGACGGACGCCACTATGCCGTGTGGGAAGATCCGTTCAAGAAACCATCCTATCTGTTCGCGCTGGTCGCCGGCCAACTGGTCTGCCAGGAAGAAACCTACACCTTGCAATCCGGCCGCGAAGTGCTGCTGCAGGTATGGGTCGAAGACGGCAATCTCGACAAGACCCAGCATGCGATGGATTCATTGAAAAACAGCATCCGCTGGGATGAAGAACGCTTCGGCCTGGAACTCGATCTCGACCGCTTCATGATCGTCGCCGTCGGCGACTTCAACATGGGCGCGATGGAAAACAAGGGGCTGAACATTTTCAACACCAAGTTCGTGCTGGCCAATCCGCGCATTGCCACCGATTCCGATTACGCCGGCATTGAATCGGTCGTCGGCCATGAATACTTCCACAACTGGACCGGCAACCGCGTCACGTGCCGCGACTGGTTCCAGCTATCGCTGAAAGAAGGGTTGACCGTATTTCGCGATCAGGAATTTTCCGCCGACATGATCGGCACCGCCAGCGGTCGTGCGTTCAAACGCATCGAAGATGTGCGCGTGCTGCGTCAAGCGCAGTTCCCGGAAGATGCGGGCCCCATGGCGCATCCGGTACGGCCCGATGCCTATGTTGAAATCAACAACTTCTACACTGTCACCATCTACGAAAAAGGCTCGGAAGTGGTGCGCATGTACCAAACCTTGCTCGGTCGTGACGGCTTCCGCAAAGGCATGGATTTGTACTTCCAGCGGCATGACGGTCAGGCGGTCGAATGCGACGACTTCCGCGCCGCGATGGCCGACGCCAGCGGTCGCGATCTGTCGCAGTTCGAGCTCTGGTACAGCCAGGCCGGCACGCCGTGCGTCAAGGTGGAAACGCGTTACGATGAAATTGCGGAAATCTATATGATCACGCTGACGCAGTCCTGCCCGCCGACGCCGGGACAGGCGCACAAGAAACCTTTCCACATTCCTGTCGCCATTGGCCTGCTCGACAGCAGCGGCCGTGACATAGCGCTGCATCTGCAGGGCGTCGAAGGCGGGGACGAAGACGCAACTCCCGCCCCCACCACCATGGTGCTGGAACTGACCGAGGCCAGCCAGACCTTCCATTTCACGCATGTTCTGCAACAACCTGTGCCGTCGGTGCTGCGCGATTTCTCCGCGCCGGTGGTTCTCGACATCGAGTATGACGACGCCGAACTCGCCTTTCTCATGGCGCACGACAGCGATGCATTCAACCGCTGGGAAGCAGGCCAGCGGCTTGCGATGCGTCGTATGCTGGTACTGACCGAGAAAGTGCGGAATCAGCACGTCTTGAGCGAGGCCGAACTCGAAGACAGCGTACTCAACCAGGCATTTCAGGCAACCCTGACCGATACCGGACTCGATCCTGCATTCTGTGAACTGGCGCTGACGCTGCCCGCCGAAACGGTGGTCGCCGAACAGATGGCCGTGGTCGATCCGCATGCCATCCATACAGCCCGCCGCTTTCTGCGCCGTTCGCTGGCATCAGCATTGCGCGTCGATTGGCTGGTGGCTTATCAGTCGAACCGCACCCCCGGCACCTACAGCCCGGATGCCGCCTCGGCCGGCAAGCGCGCCTTGAAAAACCTGGCCTTGTCCTACCTGGCGGAACTGGACAACACCGATGCCCACAATCTGGCACAGACCCAGTACGACAACGCCAACAACATGACCGACCGGCTCGCCGCCTTGTCGGCACTGATCAACAGCAGCGCACCCGGCAGGGAAGAGGCGCTGACGCGCTTCTATGAAGAGTTCGAGCACGAAGCGCTGGTCATTGACAAATGGTTCGCCCTGCAAGCCATGGCGCGCACCACCGACGTGGCAGCGGTGCGGGCATTGATGCAGCATCCCGCCTTCACCCTGAAAAACCCCAACCGTGCCCGCAGCCTGATCTTCAGCTTCTGCAACAGCAATCCTTCGCAGTTTCATGCAACCGATGGCAGCGGCTATGCCTTCTGGACCGAACAGGTGATCGCGCTCAATGCCATTAACCCGCAAGTCGCCGCCCGTCTTGCCCGCAGTCTCGACCGCTGGCGCAAATATGCGCCTGACCTGCAAGGCAAAATGCGCGCTGCATTGAAGCAGGTTGCCGACACCAAGTCGCTGTCGAAAGACGTGCTGGAAGTCGTCACCAAATCCCTCGCTAATTAATCACTGGAAAATCCCATGAAACGAGTCAGTCTCACCCAGCATCTGGTCGAAGAACAACGCCTGCACGACAGCATCCCCGCCGAATTGCGTCTGCTGATCGAAGTCGTCGCGCGTGCCTGCAAGACCATCAGCCACGCTGTCAGCAAAGGTGCCCTGGGTGAAGTTCTCGGCAGCGCCGGCAGCGAGAACGTGCAAGGCGAAGTGCAAAAGAAGCTCGATATCCTGTCGAACGAAATCCTGCTCGAAGCTAACGAATGGGGCGGTCACCTCGCCGCCATGGCCTCGGAAGAAATGGAAACCATCCACCCCATTCCCAACCGTTATCCCAAGGGCGAATACATGCTGCTGTTCGACCCGCTCGACGGCTCCAGCAACATCGACGTCAACGTCTCGATCGGCACCATTTTCTCGGTACTGAAAGCGCCGGAAGGCATGAAAGAACCGACCGAAAAGGATTTCCTGCAACCCGGCAGTCGCCAGGTTGCCGCCGGCTATGCCGTCTACGGCCCACAAACGGTGCTCGTGCTCACCACAGGCAACGGCGTCAACTGCTTCACCCTCGACCGCGAAATGGGTTCATGGGTCCTCACCCAGCGCAACATGCGGATTCCGACCGAAACCAAGGAATACGCCATCAACGCCTCGAACGCGCGCCACTGGTATCCACCCGTCAAGCGCTACATTGACGAACTACAAGCCGGCGAAACCGGCCCACGCGGCAGAAATTTCAACATGCGCTGGATCGCCTCGATGGTCGCCGACGTCCACCGTATCCTCAATCGCGGCGGCGTTTTCATGTACCCCGCCGACGCGCGCGAACCGGACAAGGCCGGTAAACTGCGCCTGATGTACGAAGCCAATCCCATGGCCCTCATCGTCGAGCAAGCCGGCGGTGCGGCAACCAACGGCAAACAACGCATTCTCGACATTCAGCCTGCCAAGCTGCACGAGCGCGTGGCGGTCTTCCTCGGATCGAAGAGTGAAGTGGATCGCGTGACCAGTTATCACAACGCGTAAGGCTGTGGCGGGCGCAGCCGGCCTTGCTATTGGCGGCGAGGCGATACGCGTCTAGCGACAGGCGGGAATTTTTTGTAAAATACGCGACTTCGCTGATGTAGCTCAGTCGGTAGAGCAACTGATTCGTAATCAGTAGGTCGGACGTTCGATTCGTCTCATCAGCACCAAGAAAATCAAAGGCTTATGACTCTTTTGGGTCATAAGCCTTTTTTCTTGAGGCGCAACAAACACAGTTTGAACAAGTTCTTGCTGCAATCCTAAGTATTAAGCTTGAGTGCAGGAAATAGAATCGGCCAGATTGTAGTAAACGCGATCCGATCTGACAGTTGCCCGGTTTGACCAAGGCGATTGTCAGGTCAAATTCAGTTATTCAATGTGGTGATTTTATCGTGCCACGCCTCCTTTCTATCCAGTAGAGTTTGCATCGGGGTGCGCCCGCAGCACATCTTGCCCTGATGCGTGCGCTCGTTGTTGTAATACGCCAGCCATTCATCGAGGTCGATCTGCAGCTCCTCGATAGTCCGGTAAATCTTGCGCCGGAACGCGACCTGGTAAAACTCGTTCAAGATGGTCTTGTGGAAGCGTTCGCAGATGCCATTGGTCTGGGGTGAATGCGCTTTTGTCTTCGTGTGCTCGATGTCATTCAAGGCCAGATAAAGCTGGTAATCGTGCTGCTCTGGCCGACCGCAGTATTCGGTGCCACGGTCGGTCAGCACGCGGATCAGACCCATGCCTTGGTCTTCAAAGAATGGCAGAACACGGTCGTTGAGCAGGTCTGCCGCAGTGATCGGCGTCTTGGTCGTATAGAGCTTGGCGGCGGCCCACTTCGAATAGGTATCGACAAACGTCTGCTGATAAATGCGGCCGACGCCCTTGATGGTGCCGACGTAGAACGTATCCTGACTGCCGAGATAGCCGGGATGAGCGGTCTCGATCTCGCCGTGGGCCACATCGTCTTCCTGCTTCTTCTCCAGTGCCGCGACCTGCGCCTCGGTCAATACCTCGCCGGTCTGGGCAACATGTCGCTCCAGAGCGGTCAGACGTTTCT
>DATLIB010000133.1:0-3081 GCA_035539595.1 Noviherbaspirillum sp. | reverse complement strand
GTATGAAGGCGTGTTCTCCCTCTGGTATGGCAAAGGTCCCGGGGTCGACCGCTCCGGCGATGCGCTCAAGCACGGCAATGCCTACGGCTCATCGCCCAAAGGCGGTGTGCTGGTGGTCGCCGGCGACGACCACGGCTGCGTCTCTTCTTCTATGCCGCATCAAAGCGACCAGGCTTTTATGGCGTGGAACATGCCGTTCCTTCATCCTGCCAGCGTTTCGGAATACATTGAATTCGGCCTGTACGGATGGGCGTTATCCCGTTTTTCGGGCAATTGGGTTGGATTCAAGGCCATCTCGGAAACGGTTGAAAGTGCATCGTCGATAACGCTCCCATCCCAGCCCGTATTTCACGCACCGGACGACCACCGCTATCCTCCGGGCGGCCTGCACTACCGCTGGCCCGACTTTCCCAGCCTCGTCATCGAGGAACGTCTAAGCGCAAAACTCGACGCCGTTGCTGCTTTTGCGCGCCTTAACAGTATCGACCGGCAGATCGTTACCCCTCGGGATGCACGTATCGGCATCGTCACCTGCGGCAAGGCTCACCTCGACTTGATGGAAGCGCTGCGCCTGCTCGGTCTCGATGCAGCCCAACTGGAAGAACTCGGCGTACGCATCTACAAGATTGGCCTGACTTATCCGATCGAAAAAACGCGCCTGCTGGAGTTCGTCCACGGTTTGCAAGACGTACTCGTGATCGAAGAAAAAGGCCCGGTGCTTGAGCAACAAATCAAGTCCCTGCTGTTTAACATGCCGGCTGCAACGCGACCGCTCGTTATCGGCAAAACCGACGAGCATGGACGCGCTTTTGTTCCATCAACCGGCGAGTTGAGTCCGTCCCTGCTCCAACCACTGCTGATGCGTTGGCTGCTCAAGCACTTTCCCTCCAAGCGTCTTCCAGGATATCTCGACCAGTGCGCGATACGAAGCGACGGCAGCGATACCGTGACGACCAAACGCACACCCTACTATTGTTCTGGATGTCCACATAATGCATCCACAGTCGTGCCGGAAGGTAGTCGCGCCTTGGCTGGCATAGGCTGCCATTTCATGGCAGCCTGGATGGAACGCAGCACGACAGGACTGACCCAGATGGGAGGAGAAGGCACGGATTGGATCGGACAATCGCTGTTTACCAAGACCCCGCACGTCTTTCAAAACCTTGGCGACGGCACCTATTTCCATTCCGGCTATCTGGCCATACGCCAGGCAATTGCAGCGCGCACCAACATCACCTACAAAATCCTGTACAACGATGCTGTCGCCATGACCGGAGGACAACCAATCGACGGCAAGCTGACCGTACCGCAGATTGCGCGTCAGGTGACTGATGAAGGCGCATGCAAGGTAGTCGTCGTCACGGACGATGTGGGGCGCTACAAATCGATCGATGACATGCCTCCCGGTGTATCCATCCATGATCGCAGCGAACTTGACGCAGTGCAGAGGCAGCTACGCGAGATCAGCGGTGTTACCGTTCTGATTTACGATCAGATGTGCGCTATCGAAAAAAGACGCCGCCGCAAGCGAGGCGACATCCCCGACAGCCAGCGCACCGTTCTGATCAATGCCGCCGTATGCGAGGGCTGCGGCGACTGTGGCAAAACATCGAACTGCGTTTCCATTCTGCCGCTCGAAACGGAATTCGGCCGTAAACGCGTCATCGATCAATCGAGCTGTAATAAGGATTTTTCGTGCGCCGACGGGTTTTGCCCAAGTTTTGTCTCGGTTATCGGTGGCACCTCCAAGAAACCGAAAAAATCCGTGTTGCAGCTAGACGCATTGCATACCCTGCTGCAGCGTTATCCGGCACCGGCCATCAGCGCCCTCGATGGCCATTACAACATCCTGATTGCCGGCATCGGCGGCACTGGAGTCGTCACGGTCGGTACGATACTGGCGCAAGCCGCACATAGCGAAGGCAAAGGTGCTTCGACACTAAACTTCAAAGGCTTCGCGCAAAAAGGCGGTGCAGTTCTCAACCATATCAGGTTAGCGGCGAATCCTGCCTCGCTAACCCAGAACCGGATCGACCGCAGACAAGCCGACGCGGTACTGATCTGCGATCTGGTGGTCGGAGCATCCGACGATGTACTGGGTACGATCCGCCATGGACATACCGTCACAATCGCCAATCAGAGCGAGATCGCCACGGGTCAATTCACAAGAGACCCCGATGCCAGCATCCATGCGCCATCGCTCACCGGAAAAATCCGGCACGCGGCCGGTTCCGATCATGTAAAACTGTTCGATGCGCAGCACTACGCCAGACTGGCCTTCGGCGACACGATTGTTGCGAACATGCTCGTTGCAGGATATGCGTGGCAGCGCGGCAGCATCCCTATCGGCATGGCGTCGATCGAAAAAGCGATCAGACAAAGCGGTGTCGCGGTGGAACTCAATTACAAGGCCTTTCTGCTCGGTAGATTGCTGGCTGCGGACGAGTCCGCTGCACGCTCGCTACTGGGGGAAAAAGGTGCCGTTATCCAATTCATCAAAAGATCGTCGCTGGAAAATATGGTCGTGTCACGGATGGAATTCCTCCGACACTATCAGAATGCAGCCTATGCCGATCGGTATCGTCGCCAGATCAGCATGATCGAAACGCTTGAAAAACGCCTGGTACCGGAAGGCGCATCGCTGAAGCTCACCGAAACAGTGGCAAAGTACCTGTTCAAAGTGATGACCTATAAGGATGAATATGAAGTAGCCCGTCTGTTTACAGACGGCCAGTTCGAACAGCAATTGCGCCAGCAATTCGATGGAACCATCAAGCTGCAGTTCCATATGGCACCTCCGGCTCTGTTTTGGCGCAAGAGCCCACGTCCCACCAAGCTGACGTTCGGACCATGGATGATGTCTGGCATGAAGCTGCTTGCGCGCTTCCGATTCCTGAGAGGAACGATAGGCGACCCGTTTGGCTATACAAGCGAACGGCGTGTCGAAAGGCAGCTTATTTGTGAGTATGAAGACATGCTGGCAGAATTTTCTGCCTCATTGACTAGCGACAACCTGACGCTCGCTATCGAATTGGCCGGATTACCCGAGACTATCCGCGGTTATGGACACGTCAAGCTCAC
>DATLIB010000132.1:0-32786 GCA_035539595.1 Noviherbaspirillum sp. | reverse complement strand
CTAGCAGCCAGGCAATATTGCTGATGCGCGCCTGCAAGGATTCGTCTTCCCACACGCTCAAGCGCGCGTCGTTGACGCCGTCCTCGCCGCATAACTCCTGCAGCCATGCCAGCGGCGCATCGCTTCCTTCCTGAGTCACCGCCCACCACTCGGCGCGCTTGTCGATAAATGCATCCAGCAGCCGCTTTGCATTCCAGTCGCCAACCATGTCATAGAGTGACAACAGTGCATGTTTGAGTTCGGCTTTGTCGGCGTCGTTGAGCGATTGCAGGAATCGGCCATACGCTTCCATCATCAACTCGCCGGTGGTCTCGGTTAGCGCATAACCATGCGGAACGCCCGAGGCCAACGGTGCAATCTGCACCAGCCGCGCAAACCAGCTATGGAAGGTATCGATCGACAAGCTCTGTGAACTGGACAGCACCCGCTCGTACAGTCCGCGCGCAACAGGCAGCAGGCGCGGCAGGTCCTGCTCGGCAATACCGCGCTCCAGCAGTACGGTGCGCACTTCCGCCTCGGACTGTAAGGCCAGGTCACGCAAGAGATGCAGCAGGCGTTCGCGCATTTCCTGCGCCGCCTTGCGGGTAAAGGTGATTGCCAGCAGCTCAGCCGGTTCCGCCCCGGCCAACAGAAGACGCAGCATGCGCGCCACCAGCAGCCACGTCTTGCCACTGCCGGCGCAAGCCTCGACCACGACCGAACGCGCCGGATCGCAGGCAATGCGCGTAAATTGCAGCGGCTCGACCGCCGCGCCATTGACTTCATAGGCACGCAGCGACATCACCAAGCTCCCTTGCGACACAAGCCGCGCACGTCGCAGTAAAGACAAACGCCGTCGATGCCGGTAGCTGGCAATGCGGTTCCCTGCGCAATGGCGCGCACGTTATCGACGATCTGCGTTTCCAACAGCGCTTGCCACTCGGCATAGTTATTTGCTGCGGCATCGCCGGTTTTATCCTTGGTGGCTTCCAGCGCAACGAAATGCCCAGCGGACACCGGCAAGTCTGACAGCACGCCGTAGAACGCCAGTTGATGATCTTCCGTTTCCTTCAATTTGTCGCGCAAGGATTGCAGCGGCTTGGTCTTGTAGTCGAGTACCGCACGCTCGCCCTCCGCATTCTGATCGATGCGGTCGATACATCCTCGCAGGGTAATCTGGCCGTCGTCCCAGACCACGGTTTTTTCAAACCATTGTTCGCCGAAAGCAAACTGCCAGCCTTGGCTTTCTCGTTCATTGGCCCAGTCGAGGTAGGCCGGTATCACTTTTTGCCAGCGCGCGTAGTAACCGAGCGCCGCCGCGCTGTGCGCCAGCGAGGTGGCGAAGACGTCTTCTGAAATCGCGCGCAACAAGTTTTCACGCTCGCTGAAGGCAATTTTTTTGTCGCGCACCGTCTCATGGTAGGTACGCAGGATGGCATGCAGCCAATCGCCATAGTCGCGCTTTTCCGGCATATCCGACAATTCGTCCAGCGCGGACAGCCCCAGCATGCGGGTGGCGAAAAACTGATAGGGGCAGGCGACCAGGCTGTTATAGGCGCTGGCCGACAATTTACGCGGCAATAGGGTCGGCGCAGCCGGCGACGGCATGACGGGCAGTGTCGGCGTGAGTTGTTGCGATGCGATTTCGATCTGATGCAACGGCACTGTCTGCGCGCCGGTACGTTCCAGCGTCAATTGCAGGCGCTCTATCCAGGCACTAATGGGATTCGGTTCGCCGTTTTTGAAAGATTGCCACGACAACACCACTGTTGGGTTAGCGCTCAAGAGTTCGGTCAAGTCGCGCAGTTGCAGGCGCTGCTGCATTTCCCGAGTGACGAGGCCGAGTTCGCGCCGCACGGCGTTGGCAAAGAACAGGGTTTCCTGCGGCTGCGAGGGCAAATGATCGGCGTCCGCCCCGACCATCAAGACGGCGTCAAAGCTGCGCAACTGTGTGCCGTTCAATTGCAGCATCACCACCCGCCGATCCGGCACGTCCGGCGCAAACGGGGTGGATTCAAGCTGCAGGCTGAGGAAGGCGCGCCATTCGGAGAATGAGAACGGATGGTCCATCGCAGCACAGTCGTGCGACAGCATATCGAGCAAGGCAATCACTTGCGTGCCCGCGGTATCGGCCTTGAGCGCATCACGCATACCCAACGCCTCCAATGCCGCACTGGTGAGCGCCCCCCATTCCGCCAAGCGCTTGCGTCCGGCGAACGAGGCCGCCTGCTCCGATACCAGTGTCAGCAACGCGTGCGGCTGCGGTGCCTTGTCGAAGGTGCCCAAGACCGCCTTCCAACCACCAGATACGTTGGCACGACGCAACGCATGCTCGATTTCCATTACCCGTTCCGTCTTATCAGCAAGCTGCGGGCACAGATAGGGCGATTTCAGTAGATCCAGCAGCGCTGCCGTTTCCGCACGCGTCGTGACGACATCAAGCAAGGCGGCGATCGCTGCCGCACTGCGCGTGGTGGACAATTTCCACCCCGTTTCATCGGCCACCAGCACCTGTGCCCGCTCCAGCAAGGCACGAATGCGCCGCGCCACTACGCGATCCTGAGCAACGATGGCAATGCAGTTTTTCCCGGCATGCAGCCAGTCGATGACCGTCTGTGCGCCGCGCTGCGCCTCTTCTTCCAGGCTACCGGCAGCATATAGCGACAATCCGCTTGGCGGCACAATATCGGTCTCGATAGCAGCATGCGCGAAAAATGCATCGCGCCCGTTCTCTTCCAGCATGTCACTCCAGGCGCGGGCAAAGACGTCGCCAACCGCATCGGCATGCCAGTCGAGCGTCACCGTCCAGACCGGCTGCTTTTCTGCGTAAGCTCGCAGGAAAGCTGTGTGCAAGGCATGCGGCGCACGCGCATCGATCCAGATCAAGGGTGCATCGGCCGCTTCAGCAAGATGCATGAGACGCGCAAAGCGGGCGGCGACGGGATCGCTACGGTCGAGCTGGCTCTTCCACAGCGACCACACCAGTTGCGCCTCATCGGAAAGAAGATTGCGCGCCGGCAGCGGCAGTTGTTCCAGCGCCGCCTGCCAGCGCTCCTCGGCTGCATCGGCGGAGAGTTGCAGCACGGGCACCAAGGCTTCGCTCAACTCGTCAAACAAGGTCAATAACATCTGCGCCAGCGGTAACAGGTCAGTGTTGCGCTTCGCCGAAAACAATTTTTTCAGCCAGGCATGCTGACGCAGCTCGGCGTACAGCGACATCATGCGCTCGCCATGTGTAGCGGTGGCCGCATCGGGAGGCAGCATGGCAAGCCATGCCGGCAGCGTCGTAATCCGGGGCGGGATGAACGGCTGATGCAGCTGTTCAGCAAGCGCATTCTTCAAATGCTGGGCCTGACTGAAGCCCGGCACCACGACGCGCACGCTGGACAAATCGCGCAACTGTGGGTTCGTGTGCAGCAGCTCGCTATCAAGCAGTTCATGCGCGACTCGAGACCAGAAAACGGCAGACGGGGGAATCAGCAAGGGAGGATGCAACATGTAGCCTCGGAGATAGGATGCAGGCGGTTTGAGGGCATTTTATGTCAGACGGGGCAAAAATCAGGGCTGCCCCTATACTTTTCATGAAAATCGGTTATGATTCACCGAACCTCCCGCCGCATTACGTCTTGCAGCAACCCCAACAGCTTGAATTCGCGCACGACGTCTCCACTTGCTTATTGCAGTTCCGCATTGATTACCGCGGGGATTGAGCAAAAACAGTAAGTCCGCTGGCGCCCTATTGACCCCTTTGACCCTCTTGCCGAGGAAACCATGAGCGAAAACATTAAACACATCACCGACGCATCCTTCGACGCAGACGTACTGAAATCCGACAAACCGGTATTGGTCGACTTCTGGGCGGAATGGTGCGGCCCGTGCAAGATGATCGCGCCGATCCTGGAAGAAGTCGCCAATGAATACAACGGCAAGCTGCAGATCGCAAAAATGGACGTCGATGCAAACCAAGCGGTACCCGCCAAGTTCGGCATTCGCGGCATTCCGACCCTGATCCTGTTCAAGAACGGTGCCCCCGCCGCACAAAAAGTCGGCGCCATGGCCAAAGGCCAACTCACCGCATTCATTGACAGCAATATCTAATATTTACGCGGCGGTACGTTCGTACCGTCGCTGTTTTATTCAATTTTAGTTAACCACCCTCGCTGTTCCCTCCCCCACCTTCTTTTTCCCATCCCGGGACACTCACTATGCATTTATCTGAACTCAAGGCGCTTCACGTCTCGGCCCTACTCGAAATGGCCATCGGACTCGAAATCGATAACGCCGCACGCTTACGCAAACAGGAGCTGATGTTCGCCATCCTGAAAAAACGCGCAAAGGCTGGCGAACAGATTTTCGGCGACGGCGCCCTCGAAGTCCTGCCCGACGGCTTCGGCTTCCTGCGCTCGCCCGATGCCAGCTACATGGCATCGACCGACGACATCTATATCTCGCCGTCACAAATTCGCCGTTTCAATCTGCATACCGGCGACTCGATTGAAGGCGAAGTCCGCACTCCGAAAGACGGCGAGCGCTATTTTGCATTAGTGAAGGTGGACAAGGTCAACGGCGAACCGCCGGAGGCGTCCAAGCATCGCATCCTGTTCGAAAACCTGACCCCGCTGCATCCGAACAAGGTCATGACTCTTGAGCGCGAAATGCGTGGGGAAGAAAATACTACCGGCCGCATCATCGACATGATCGCCCCGATCGGCCGCGGTCAGCGCGGCCTGCTGGTCGCGTCGCCGAAGTCCGGCAAATCGGTGATGCTGCAACACATTGCGCATGCCATCACGACCAACCATCCAGACACCAACCTCATCGTACTGCTGATCGATGAACGGCCGGAAGAAGTCACCGAAATGCAACGTTCGGTGCGCGGCGAAGTGGTCGCCTCCACCTTCGACGAACCGGCAACCCGTCACGTGCAAGTTGCTGAGATGGTGCTGGAAAAAGCCAAGCGCCTAGTCGAAATGAAGCGCGACGTCGTGATCCTGCTCGACTCGATTACCCGCTTGGCGCGTGCCTATAACACCGTGATCCCGGCTTCCGGGAAAGTACTGACGGGCGGCGTGGATGCCAACGCCTTGCAGCGCCCGAAGCGCTTTTTCGGTGCAGCGCGCAATGTCGAAGAAGGCGGCTCACTCACCATCATCGCTACCGCGCTGATCGAAACCGGCAGCCGCATGGATGATGTGATCTATGAAGAATTCAAGGGTACCGGCAACATGGAGGTGCATCTCGAGCGCCGCCTTGCCGAGAAGCGCGTGTATCCTGCAATCAACCTCAACAAGTCTGGTACGCGTCGCGAGGAATTGTTGATCAAGCCGGACCAGTTGCAGAAGATCTGGATACTGCGCAAGCTGTTGTACGGCATGGACGAGATTGAAGCGATGGAATTCATCCTCGACAAGATCAAATCGACCAAGAACAATCTCGAATTCTTCGACATGATGCGACGCGGCGGAGGCTGAGCGTCTCCACGAAGGAGTGAAAAAAGGCGTATGCGTTGCATACGCCTTTTTTATTCCGACAAAGCAACCGTGCATTGTTCCTATTGGAAGCAGACGGCTTTTGCCGACGCACCTCCCCCTACCGCAAACCACTGATTTAATTGTATAATCGTCGGTTTTCACCCGGCAAGTGACCGGCAATCGGGTCAAGAAGCAATGCGACCGACGAAGTGCCGATTGGCTACCGAAACAACCCCCGAGGAAAAGCATGAAAGAAGATACTCACCCGAATTACCGCGAAGTCGTATTCCAGGACATGTCCAACGACTTCAAATTCATCACCCGTTCGACTATCCAAACCAAAGAAAGCATCACTTTCGAAGGCAAGGAATATCCGTTGGTGAAGATCGAAGTTTCCGCTGAATCCCACCCGTTCTATACCGGCAAGCACAAGATCGTCGACACTGCCGGCCGCGTCGAAAAATTCCGCCAGAAGTTCGGCACCCGCGGTTCCAAGACACAAGTTGCAGGCTGATATTTCGGTTTCGCATCGCATGCATCGAAAAGGCAGCCACGGCTGCCTTTTTTATTGGCATGTCTAATGCCTCTAACGCTTTTGCGGCACAATATCGCTGACCGTAATAAGAACAAAGTCGATCTCATCCCCCCATGCAGCCTGTCCGTCTCCCCGCAGCCGCCACGAATGCGCTTCCACGCTGGATCTTGTTGGCACTGTGCCTGTTATATATCCTGCCGGGCCTGATTGGACGCGATCCATGGAAAACCGAAGACGCTGCCGGCTTCGGCGTAATGTGGACGATGGCGTACGGCACGCTGGAAGACTGGCTATGGCCGCACATCGTTGGCCTGCCGGCTGCCGAAAAAGGTCCGCTCGCCTTCTGGATCGGTGCGCTGTGCATTAAATTTTTCGGCAGCCTTCTGGGCGATGCCATGGCCGCACGCGTGGCAACGGCCGGTTTCTTTCTGCTTGGCTCCTCCTCTGTCTGGTATGCAACTTATCTGCTGGGCAGGCAGCCGGAGGCGCAACCTCTGAGACTAGCCTTCGGCGGACAGCCGGAACCTAACGACTACGGCCGCACACTGGCCGATGGCGCCTTGCTGATTTATCTCGGCTGCCTGGGCCTGCTACTGCACAGCCATAGTACAAGTACCGAGGCGCTGCAGGTATCGCTGGTGGCCTTTAGCCTATATGCAGCCGCATTACTGTTCGACACGCGCGCCATACGCGCTGCGGCGTTGTTCGGACTTGCACTCGGCTTACTGGTTTTGGCACGCGGATGGGTCGTACCGCTTGCCCTGTGGCTGGGCCTGCTGACCTTGGCCGCCTTCCGCGAACGCACTGTTATTGTCCGGCTGCTACTGATCGCGCTTCCTGTTGCCTTGGTAATCCCATGTTGCTGGCTGTTCGCCAGTAGCATGGTGCGCCCGTTCACCGGCTCGCCGATTGATACCTGGATGCTGTGGAATTACCAACAATTGGGCTTGCCTTCATGGTTGTCACTGAAATATCTGATGAAGAACGGCATCTGGTTCACTTGGCCAGCATGGCCGTTTGCAGGATGGGCGGTATATGCATGGCGCCGGCAATACCAAGCACCGCATATCACCTTGCCGCTGATGTTCGCTGTCGCCTGCACCCTGCTAGTGCTATTCCATCCCAAACCAGAAGAAGGCACGCTACTGCCACTGTTGCCGCCATTGGCGATACTGGCGGCGTTCGGCTTGCCGACTATGAAGCGCGGCGCGATCAACGCGGTTGACTGGTTTTCGGTCATGATGCTGACCACCTGTGCGGCCTTTATCTGGCTCGGCTGGATTGCCAAGCAAACTGGCTGGCCGGTAAAACTGGCCAAGAATGCGTTCAAACTGGCACCCGGTTTCAAACCGGAATTCAGCCTGATTGCCTTCATCGCGGCAGCACTTGCCACAGCAGGCTGGGTATTACTGGTGCATTGGCGAGTGTCACGCCGCCCGTTCGTGCTGTGGCGCGCGGTAGTCCTGTCATCAGGCGGCGTCATCCTATGCTGGTTACTGCTAACGACGTTGTGGCTACCGTGGATTAACTACGGCAAAAGTTACGCAGGCGTAGCGCAACAAATTGCGTCGAAACTGCCCAAGGGAAATTATTGCGTGAACACGAATGTCGGGCCTGCGCAACGTGCATCCTTCGCTTATTTCGGCGGCGTTCCCTTTTCGGAATTCGAGAATGTCGGCTGCGGCTTTCTCTTGCTTCAGGACAATAACCGCGGCAAGGACGATGCAAAAGTCATCAGGGAATCCAAGGGACGCTGGCGGCTTCTGTGGGAAGGGCGGCGCCCGGCCGACCGCCGCGAGCGTTTCCGCCTCTATCAACGCACAAGTAATTGACCGCTAAAAAACCCAGCACTGTCCGTATCGTCGCTCTGGCGTGGCCGATTCTGATCGGGCAACTTGCCGTCATCGCCAACGGGGTGATCGACACTGCAATGACCGCGCGTTTTTCGGCAACCGACCTCGCGGCGCTGGCGCTCGGCACCTCCATCTATATCAGCGTCTTTGTCGGACTGAACGGCGTCTTGACCGCCCTCTCACCCATCGTCGGTCAACTTTATGGCGCCAGGCATTTCGACGCCATCGGATCGGAAGTCAAACAAGGCGTATGGTTGGCATTGTTTCTGACGATCACCGGCTGCATCTTCCTGCTGTTTCCCCAACCGCTGCTGTCTCTCGCGCATGCGTCGCCGGAACTCACTGCCAAGGCCACACTATATCTGCGCACGCTTGCGCTAGCACTGCCAGCAACATTGGGCTTTCGCATCTACGCATCACTGAATACCGCAATCGGACGGCCGAAAATGGTGATGGCTCTCCAGATCGGGGCGCTGGCAATGAAAGTCCCCCTTAACGGCTTATTCATCTTCGGCGGGTTTGGCCTGCCTGCCATGGGCGGTCCCGGCTGTGCGGCAGCCACCGCCGTCATTTCCTGGCTCATTCTGCTGATCAGTGCTTACGTCTTGCGCACCCATTCCTCATATAGGGAATTCGGTCTGTTCGGCACCGGCTTCGTCGCTCCTAAATGGCATGCGCAACGCGACCTGCTCAAGCTCGGCGTTCCCATGGGCTTGAGCTATCTGATCGAGGTGACAGCCTATACATTCATGGCCCTGTTCATCGCCCGTATTAGCGACATCGCGGTTGCCGGACATCAGATCGTCGCCAATTTCGGCACCGTGCTGTACATGCTGCCGTTATCCATTGCAAACGCCACCGGCATTCTGGTCGCACAGGCGCTTGGAGCACGCCAGCCCGATGTCGCACGGCGGGTCGGCAACGCCGGCATCCGCCTTGCAGCGATCCTGTCGGTTGCTACCGGTTGCGCGGTATGGCTGGCTCGCGAAGCGATCGTGCGTGCCTACACGCCTGATACGGCGGTGATCGCAACCGCCCTGCCCTTGTTCGTGTTCATCGCGTTCTACCAGTTGTTCGACTCGATACAGGTCACCGCCGCTTTCGTTTTGCGCGCATACAAGATCGCCATCGTGCCCACGCTCATGTATGCCATCGCGCTATGGGGCATCGGTTTGGGTGGAGGGTATGTGCTGGGACTGAATCCTTTTGAGATCAGCCCGCCCATCTTGTATGGCGCAGCAGGCTTTTGGCTTGCCAATAGCGTCAGCCTGGCTGTGGTAGCGACCGGCCTGCTATGGTATCTGCGCGTGATACAACACAATAGGGTGTACTCGACAAGATAGTGTTGCCGCCATTCAACGGGTAAGATGCAGTTTGGCGAACGACACGAGTCTTTCCATGACAACACGCATCATCTGTATCGGGAACTCCACTCTCGACAAAGTCTGGCCACTACCGCAATTGCCTACCGGCGGCGGCAAATACCGCGCCAGCGATTATTTCGAACTAGGCGGCGGGATGGCCGCCAATGCCGCAGTCGCTGCGGCGCGTCTTGGCGGCAGCGTGTCGTATTGGGGACGCGCCGGTGACGATAGCGCCGGACACACGATGAAACAGGAAATGGCAGATCACGGTGTGGACGTGTCCAGTTTTCGCCTGTTCCCCGGCGCCCGCTCCTCGACCTCAGCTGTCCTGGTATCCGGCGATGGTGAACGGACGATCATCAACTTTAGAGGCGCAGACATACCGGATGGATCAGACTGGCTGCCGCTGGTGAAGGTGAAGACAGTCAAGGCCGTACTCGCAGATATCCGCTGGGTGGAAGGCGCGGTCAACGTATTGACGGCCGCCCGCAGCTGCGGCATACCGACGGTCCTGGATGGCGAAAAAGCCACTGAAGCGGCGTTTGCCGAAGTCCTGCCGCTAGTCGATCATGCGATTTTTTCCGAAGCAGGACTGCGCGCTTTTTTTGACCCGCGTCCGATCGAAAACGATGCTGACCGTGTCGCAGCCCTAAGACAGATACGCAGCATGGGCTGCCGCATGGCAGCCGTTACACGTGGTCCCGAAGGCACCGTCTGGATCGATGAAACGGGTATTCATTTTCAAATGGCATTTACCGTCCCAGTCGTTGATACCACCGGTGCCGGAGATGCTTTTCATGGCGCCTATGCACTGGCCTTGGGGGAAGGCATGGCCATTCCCGATGCGGTCAGGTTCGCCAGTGCAGTGGCCGGCTTGAAATGCGCGCGACGCGGCGGCCGCGCCGGACTGCCGAACCGTGCAGAAGTCAATGCCTTCCTGGCAAGCCAGGGGAAAAAACACATGCCTCGTTAAGGCGCCGCGCAGGAATAACTTGTGCAATTTGGCGGTCGTAGCGGGAGGCGATGCAAGGCGCGAGGAGTAGTCATAGCGGGCTATGGCGACGACGAGCAACGCTGCAGTGCGCCCGCTACGGCAAGCAAAATTGTGCAAGTTATTCCTGTGCGGTGCCTAATATCCGGGGGCGATCCTTGGCCGGGTTGCTCGATCAGGGCAAATCGTAGATAATAGCGACCTGTTTCGCCGGGAGGCGAAATTCGTTACACCCGCCCGGGTGGTGAAATTGGTAGACGCGCCGGACTCAAAATCCGGTTCCGAAAGGAGTGTCGGTTCGATTCCGACCCCGGGCACCAACCTGAATACGCGCCCATCGAGGTGCGTTTTTCATTTCTGGCGCCTGTTTCTGGGTAGGGCTGTGCCTATAATGCAGGCAAGCCGCTCGCCGCTCAACTTACGGCGCTCCTATTCCTGTCGGGTTGCCCCTGTCGCCCAGTCCTTGCCTCGAATCACGCCTTCATGCCCGTCTCTCTCGACAACCTGCTCGTCATTGGAATTTCTTCTCGTGCCCTATTCGACCTGGAAGCAGAGGAAACAATTTTCCGCACGCAAGGACTGGAAGCCTATCGCCAGCATCAACTCGACAACGAAAACGAAATTCTCAAGCTTGGTGCAGGCTTCGCGCTGGTACGAGCATTACTAAAATTGAACCAGTTGGTCCATAACCAGCGTTTCGTTGAAGTTGTCATCATGTCGCGTAATTCTTCCGAAACATCAATGCGCATCTTCAACTCGATCAAACACTACGATCTGGATATCACGCGCGCCGTTCTTTCCGGCGGCGCATCGCTCACGCCTTACTTGCGTGCTTTCAATGTCAGTCTGTTCCTGTCGCTGCATGAAGATGATGTACAGGCCGCCATCAATTCCGGTGTTGCCTCTGCACTGCTCTATCAAAAGCCGGAGAATGCGCTTGAAGAACTGGACCAGATCCGCATCGCCTTCGACGGTGACGCAGTGATTTTCTCCGACGAATCCGAACGGATTTTTCAGACACAAGGGATAGAAGCGTTCGAACACCACGAGCGCGAGAATGCACTAAAGCCTTTGCCTGAAGGCCCGTTTGCACGCCTGTTGAAGGCGCTGTCCTACATCCAGAACAACTTCACGTCCACTGATGGCCGATCGGCACCGATACGCACTGCTCTGGTCACTGCGCGTTCATCACCGGCGCATGAACGCGTTATCCGCACACTGCGCGCTTGGGATGTCACGATTGACGAAACTTTCTTCATGGGTGGCGTGGCGAAATCGGACGTGCTCGCCGCATTCAAACCCCATATCTTTTTCGACGATCAACCGGGCCATTGTGACCGAGCGGCCCCCTTGGTGCAAACCGGGCGCGTTCCACATAAAAACAGTTTGCCCTAACAGAAATCACGCCTCAATCGATTGCCGCCCATCTGCTCAAATTCCATCGACCAATGTAAAAAAGCCGTTCTTCCTTACTGAAAGAACGGCTTTTTTTTGTGCCTGCTTGCATTGAGGCATACCCTCTGTCTAGCGTTCCGCCACGGCATCCATGACACATAGCGCAGTCATGTTGACGATGCGGCGTACCGTCGCCGAGGGCGTGAGAATGTGCACCGGTTTTGCGCAACCGAGCAGGATCGGCCCGATTGCGATGCCGTTGCCTGCCGCCGTCTTGAGCAAATTGTAGGAAATATTGGCCGATTCGATGTTTGGCAACACCAGCAGGTTAGCCTCGCGTGTCAACGGAGAATCCGGCATCATCGATTTCAGCAGTGCCGGGTCAAGCGCGGCATCGCCATGCATTTCGCCATCGATTTCCAAGTCGGGCGCGCGTTCCCGCACGATCTCGAGTGCAGCGCGCATCTTCTTCGCCGATTCGCTGTTGCTGGTACCAAAGTTGGAATGCGACAGCAACGCCGCGCGCGGGTCCAGTCCGAAACGGCGCATTTCCTCCGCAGCGAGTATCGTGATCTCGGCAATCTGTTCCGCATTCGGGTTTTCATTCACATGCGTATCGACCAAGACGACCTGACGGTCGGGCAGGATCAGCGCATTCATGGCGGCATACACATTCACTCCTTCGCGTCTGCCAAGCACTTGGTCAATGTATTTCAGGTGCAGGTCGGTGGAACCGAAGGTGCCGCAGATCATGCCGTCCGCATGTCCTTTGTACACGGTCATGGCACCGATCAGGGTATGGCGGCGGCGCATCTCCAGCTTGGCATACTGCTCGGTCACACCCTTGCGCTTGGTCTTGGTCAGGTACTCCTGCCAGAAATCACGGTAGCGCTCGTCGTATTCCGGATTGATCACTTCAAAATCGATCTCGGGCTGCATACGCAAGCCGAATTTTTCGATGCGCTGCGCCAGGACTGCCGGTCGACCAACCAGGATCGGCTTGGCCAGCTTTTCATCGATCACGACCTGCACCGCACGCAGTACGCGCTCTTCCTCGCCTTCCGCAAATACAATGCGCTTCTTGCTCGCCGGTGCCTTCTTGGCGATCTGAAAGATCGGCTTCATGAAGGTGCCACTGCGGTACACGAACTGCTGCAAACGAGCGATATATGCCGGCATGTCCGTGATCGGGCGCGCGGCGACGCCGGAGTCTTCTGCGGCCTTGGCGACCGCCGGCGCAATTTTCATCATCAGACGCGGGTCGAACGGCTTCGGAATGAGGTATTCGGAACCAAAAGACAGATTGCTGATGCCATAGGCGCTAGCAACGATGTCGGATTGCTCGGCTTGAGCCAACTCGGCAATCGCGTGTACCGTCGCAATTTCCATTTCACGGGTGATGGTCGTGGCACCGCAATCGAGTGCGCCGCGGAAAATATACGGAAAGCACAGGACGTTATTGACCTGGTTGGGATAGTCGGAACGACCGGTGGCGATCACGGCGTCGTTACGTACGGCCTTGACTTCTTCCGGCAGAATTTCCGGCGTCGGGTTGGCAAGCGCGAGAATCAGCGGATTGGGGTTCATCTGCTTGACCATCTCCGCCTTCAGTACGCCCCCCGCGGACAGCCCGAGAAAAATATCGGCACCGGCGATGACCTCGGTCAAGGTGCGTGCGTTGGTATCTTGCGCAAAACGCTCCTTGTCCGGGTCCATCAATTCGACGCGGCCCTTGTACACCACGCCAGCCAGGTCGGTCACGAAAATATTTTCGATGGGAAATCCGAGATCAACAATCAGGTCCAGGCAAGCGAGCGCCGCAGCGCCAGCGCCCGACACCACCAATTTGCAATTGTTGATATCTTTGCCGACCACTTTCAGACCATTGAGGATCGCCGCGCCGACGATGATCGCCGTGCCGTGCTGGTCATCGTGGAAAACCGGAATTTTCATGCGGTCGCGCAGCTTGCGTTCAATGGTGAAGCATTCCGGCGCCTTGATGTCTTCCAGGTTGATGCCGCCGAAAGTCGGTTCCAGGGACGCGATGATGTCGCACAGCTTGTCGGGGTCGGATTCGCTGATCTCGATATCGAAGACGTCGATACCGGCGAATTTCTTGAACAGCACGCCTTTGCCTTCCATCACCGGCTTGGACGCCAGCGGACCGATGTTACCCAAGCCAAGCACCGCGGTGCCGTTGGTGATAACGGCCACGAGGTTGCCACGGGCGGTATAGCGGAAGGCATTTGCTGGATCAGCGACGATCTCTTCGCAGGCAGAGGCAACGCCGGGAGAGTAGGCGAGCGCCAAGTCGCGCTGGTTGGTCAGTTGCTTGGTAGGGGTAACGCTGATTTTCCCGGGGGTAGGAAGCTCATGGTATTCGAGTGCCGCCTGGCGTAATTGCTGGCGGAGTGCTTCTTTTTGATCCGAGGATTCCATGAGGCTGCTTCCTTTTTTAGCGTACGGAAAGCAACTGATTTTATCAGACGAAATACGGCTTATTTATACCTATTTGTCCTAGATCTATGCAATTTTTGTATGACATTCGCTGCGAAAAAGCAGGAAAACCTTCGTCTTTCCCCGGCCCTGCAAACACTTTCCAAAACAACAAAAACGAGGCTTTCTCGCTCTAACCGATTACGCCTTGGTGAGGCCCGCTTGGGCTTGGCTGGGGCAAACAGATAATGTGACAAAAGAAGGCGACAAAAGGTCGCCAGTGGCGCATTCGGTACAATCGCGCCATGTTGTCCGAATTTGACCTGATCGCGCGTTACTTCACCCGTACACCAAGCTCCTCTGATCGAGTGAGCTTGGGTGTCGGTGACGATTGCGCGTTAATTAATCCCACACCCGGCGTGCAATTGGCGATTTCGTCCGACATGCTGGTAGCGGGCCGCCATTTTTTTCCGGATGCGGACCCTTTCCAGTTGGGTCACAAATGTTTAGCAGTTAACCTTTCAGACCTCGCGGCAATGGGTGCCAAGCCACTCGCCTTCACGCTGGCTCTGGCATTGCCTGAAGCACGTCCGGATTGGCTAGCGTCCTTTTCCGCCGGTTTGCTCGCGCTTGCCGACCGGCATGACTGCCCTTTAGTGGGCGGCGACACGACCAAAGGACCGCTCAATATTTGCGTGACGATTTTTGGCGAAGTGCGCGCCGGGCAGGCTTTGCGGCGCGATGCCGCGCAAGCGGGTGACGACATCTGGATTTCCGGTACGCTGGGCGATGCCCGGCTCGCGCTCGCCGCTTACCGCGATGAACTCAGGCTTGATGCGCAGACACTGGATGCCGCAGCACAGCGCATGCATGCGCCCACGCCACGGATAGCGCTCGGCATGGCGTTGCGCGGCATCGCCCATGCCGCCATCGATATTTCCGACGGCTTGGTGGGCGATCTTGGCCACATTCTCCAGCGTTCCGGCGTCGGCGCCACGCTTTCAGCGGACGCTCTGCCCGTCGGGCCGATGCTAATGCAGCAGGCACCCGATCTACGCCGCCGCTTTGCATTGGCTGGCGGCGACGATTACGAGCTGTGCTTCACCGCGCCTGCTGGCAAGCGCGATGCGGTACGGACAGCTGGTCATGCATCCGCCACGCCGGTGACGCGCGTCGGTAGCATCGACACTCTTTCCGGCCTGCGTCTGCACGACGCTGATGGTGCGCCGCTGGATCTGCAATTGACCTCTTTCGACCATTTCGCCTCACCATGACTCCCCTCACCTCCGGCCGGACCATCTCCATGATCAAAGCCGATGCACGCTTCATGCTGTCGCACCCCGCCCACATACTCGCACAAGGTTTTGGCAGCGGCTTGTCGCCCGTCATGCCTGGCACCGTCGGCACCCTGTTTGCCTGGTTGTCATTCGACGTTCTGACGATGCGCTGGCCGCAAGCATTCACGCCGCTGAACTGGGCATGGATCATTGCGGTCGGCTTCCTGGTTGGGGTGTGGGCCTGCCACAAGACAGGACGCGATCTTGGCATTGCCGATCATGGCAGCATGGTGTGGGACGAAATCATCGCCTTCTGGCTGGTGCTGTTGTTGATCACGCCGGCCGGCTTCGTGACCCAACTATGGGCCTTCTTGTGGTTCCGCTTTTTCGACATGGTGAAACCGGCACCGATCCGCTACTTCGATCGCCATCTCAAGGGTGGTTTCGGCGTGATGTGGGACGATATTTTTGCGGCGTTTTACACGCTGTTGCTGTTCGCCATCTGGCGCAGCCTGTAACGCTGCTCAGGCAAAAAAAAGCGCGACCAATGTGGTTGGTCGCGCTAAGCTCGAAACGTCTCGCCGCTGGCGTTATCTGCAGCCGGAGGAATCGGCAACGCCCGCTCTAAGAATTTTCCTCCAGCACAGCAGCCGCTTCCTTGAGGAACATCACAGGGTAAGACAGCTGGGGCTGCGTTTGCGATACCAATCTGCACCTTTGATTCGCGCAGCGTCGCCCTCCACTCCTGGTGATAAAGTTGTTTTTTCCGCCTTGATCCAGCCCATCCCCTCATTATCAGGAGCACCGTAGCATGAGTGACATCATCGATCTCGCCGCACGTGTCGGGCATGTGTTGCAGTCAAGAGGCTTGCTGCTGACAACCGCCGAATCTTGTACCGGGGGTGGCGTGTCGCAGGCAATTACAGAGATTGCAGGTTCATCGGAATGGTTCGAGTGCGGCTTCGTCACTTATTCCAATGCATCCAAAACCGATTTGCTGAAGGTTCCGGCGCTATTGATTGCACAGTATGGCGCCGTCAGCGAGGAAGTTGCCGATGCCATGGCGCAAGGCGCGCTGGGCAACAGCCATGCCCATGTGGCGCTCTCCACCACCGGCATTGCCGGTCCGGGCGGGGGCGTACCGGGCAAGCCGGTCGGAACCGTCTGCTTCGGTTGGGCCATGAAACGCCATGTGCTGACCGAACGCCTGGTTTTTCCAGGGGATCGCCACTCTGTGCGCGAACAAACCATTGCCCATTCCCTACAGGGTTTGTTGCGATTTTTGACGCAGCATTGATGCCGCAGAATAGAGCATCGCGGCCATCAATGCCTTCTATCAATGCCTTCTATCAATGCCTTCTATCAATGCCTTCTATTAACACCTTCTAAAGCGAGGAACGATTAACGGAAAACGTTGATCGCATCGCGCGTTTCGCACGCCACACGCCGCGCTGCCTGCGTAAAGTCTTCGTCCGCTTCCAGTTTGGCATACAGGATTGCGCGCGAGGAATTGATCATCATCCCGGTACCCACGGCAGTCTTGCCGGCATTCATCGTGGCGGCGATGTCGCCGCCCTGCGCGCCGATACCTGGCACTAGCAAGGGCATATCGCCGACGATCTTGCGCACTTGCGCCAGCTCGGACGGGAAGGTCGCGCCCACCACCAGCCCGCATTGGCCGTTGCTGTTCCATTTTTCCGCGACCAGTTGCGCCACGTGCTGGTACACCGGCTTGCCGCCAGCATTGAGGAACTGCAGGTCCGAACCGCCAGGATTGGAGGTGCGGCACAAAATGATGACGCCGCGGTCCGTCCACTCCAGGTAAGGTGCGACCGAGTCGTATCCCATGTAGGGATTGACGGTGACGGCATCGGCGCCGTAACGCTCGAAGGCTTCGCGCGCATATTGCTCGGCGGTCGCGCCGATGTCGCCGCGCTTGGCATCGAGCACGATGGGGATGTGCGGGCAGGTTTTGCGCAGGTAGTCACAGATCGCTTCCAGCTGGTCTTCAGCACGCAAGGCGGCGAAGTAGGCAATTTGGGGCTTGAAGGCACAGGCCATGTCGGCGGTGGCGTCGATGATCGCCTTACAGAAGGCGAAGATCGCATCCGGTTGCTGCCGCAAAACACCGGGAAATTTAGCGATGTCCGGGTCGAGCCCAACACATAAAAGCGAATTGTTGGCCGTCCATGCGGCGGATAATTTATCGATGAAAGTCACGGTTTTGCTCGGTCAATGTCAAACAAAGCGCATTGTAACTTGCCATGCTATCGTTCCGGCATGACTTCTCTCTCCCGCAAGGACTGGGTCTTTCTGCTCCTGTTGACCCTCTGTTGGGGCATCAACTGGCCCATCATGAAGCTGGGCGTACACGACTTTCCCCCGCTCTCTTTTCGAACGCTGAGCATGATCGGCGGCTTGCCGGTACTGTGGTTGGCCGCCCGTATGCAACATGTCTCCCTGGCAATCCCGCCCGGCAGCGTGGGCAAGGTCGTCCGGTTGGCGCTGCCGAACATGCTGATCTGGCATATGTTCATGATTCTGGGCGTAAAGATGCTGTCGTCGGGACGCGCCGCCATCCTCGGCTATACCATGCCGGTGTGGGCGGTGCTGTTTGCGCTGCTGCTCTTCGGCGAGCGGCTACGCTGGGCGGCATGGCTGGGCATCGCGTGTGCCTTGGCCGGCGCGGCGCTGTTGCTGTCGAGCGAATTCGGCAATCTGGCGGGCAATCCTCTCGGCACCGTTTTTGCATTGATTGCGGCGGCGGGTTGGGGTTACGGCACGGTGGCGATGCGGCACGCCTCGCTCGATATGCCCACTCTCTCGCTGACGTTCTGGATGCTGGCCATGACCACATCCGTCATGGCGGTTGCGGCTGTGCTACTGGAAAGCAAGGCATGGCATCTACCGGATGCGGCGACATGGGCAGCCATTGCTTACAACGCGCTGATCATTTTCGGCTTTGCGCATGTGGTCTGGTTTCGGTTGGCGCGCATGCTGCCGCCGGTTGCTTCCGGCCTGTCGGTGATGATGATTCCGGTGCTTGGCGTCTTTTCCGGCGCCTGGCTGCTGGGCGAAACGCTGCACTGGCAGGATTATGCAGCCATGGGCTTGATCCTGGCGGCAATGAGTACCGTGCTGTTGAAACCGCGCGGCGGCATCCATAAATAAGAAGCAATTTTTCAATCGCCCACGTCACACAAGTCGCACAAGCCACATAATCGCGTTTAACAAAAACAAAGGAAATTTCGATGAACACATGGATGAGATGGTTGGCAATCGCTGTTTTCGCTTCGCTGCTGAGCGCCTGCGGCTATAACGATTTCCAGGACAAGGATGAAAGCGTCAAGGCAGCCTGGGGCGAAGTGGTCAACCAGTACCAGCGCCGCGCCGACCTGATTCCCAATCTGGTCAATACGGTCAAGGGCTATGCCTCGCACGAGAAGGAAACGCTGGAAGCCGTGACGCGGGCGCGTGCCGCCGCGACCAGTTTCCAGATCACGCCGGAAGTGCTGAACGATCCGGCAGCCTTCAACAAATTCCAGCAGGTACAGGGCGAGCTGTCCGGCGCTTTGTCACGCTTGATGGCGGTGGCGGAGAACTACCCGCAACTGAAAGCCGATACCAGTTTTCGCGATCTGCAATCGCAACTGGAAGGCACGGAAAACCGTATCACGGTGGCTCGCCAGCGTTACATCCAGTCAGTGCGCGACTACAACGTACTGGCGCGCAGCTTCCCGACCAATCTGACGGCGATGATGTTCGATTACGAGGTCAAGCCCTCTTTTACAGTCGAGAACGAACGCGCCATTTCCAACGCGCCCAAAGTCGATTTCGGCAAATGATTTCGGCAAAGTAACCGAGACTGCACATGACTCTCTTCCGCCCTCTGCTCGGCCTGATCCTGGCGCTGGCCGTCATGGCGGCCAGCGCACAGGATTTCCTGCCGGTGCCGCCGCTACAGACACGCGTGACGGACAAGGTCGGCATGCTGACTGAAAACCAGCGGAGCGCGCTGGAGAACGTGTTGAAAGAGCACGAGCAACGCACCGGCAGCCAGATTGCCGTCCTTCTGGTGCGCAAGACCGAACCGGAAGCGATCGAGCAATACAGTATCCGCGTCTATGACGAATGGAAACTGGGACGCAAAGGCGTGGACGACGGCGTATTGATCGTCGTCGCCCGGGATAATCCACCGGCATTGCGACGGCTGCGCATCGAAGCCGGCCGGGGGGTGCAAGGCTCGCTCACCGATGCCCAGTCCAAGCGCATCCTGCAGGATGTGATCGCGCCGCATTTCCGCCAGAACGATTTCTACGGCGGACTGGCGGCCGGGATATCGGCCATCGCCGCCCTGCTCGACAAGGAAAGTTTTCCGGCACCGGAAGCCGCCGCAGGGGCGGCAGCGGAAGACGAAGGGGACGGGTTTTCGCTGGGCCTGTTTTTCTTTTTCATGCTGTTGTTCCTGCTGCTGTCGCGCTTCGGTTCCTCGCGCCGACGCGCCCACCGGCATGGGTGGGGACGTTCCATTCCCGGCGTGATCCTCGGCGGCGGCCTCGGTAGCGGGGGATTCGGCGGCGGAGGTGGCTTCAGTGGCGGAGGCGGTTTTGGCGGTGGTGGTGGATTTTCGGGCGGCGGCGGCAGTGCCGACGGCGGCGGCGCATCGGGGAACTGGTAATGAGTAAATTTTCTCGCCTCATCAAACATCTGTTGACGACGACTGCCGCCGGACGGCGCGTTTTCCCGGAAACGACACTGAAAGCCATCGAGGAAACCATCGCGGCAGGCGAAACCCGGCATCGGGCGGAAGTCCGCATGGTGGTGGAACCGGCGCTCGGCATGCAGGCAGTGCTGAACGGCATCGGCGCACGCGACCGCGCCCGGGAACTGTTTTCGGATTACCGGGTATGGGACACGGAAGAGAACTGCGGCGTCCTGGTGTACGTCAATCTGGCCGACCACCAGGTGGAAATCGTCGCCGATCGCGGTGTCGGCAGGGAAATTCCGGCCAAGGATTGGGAAAAGATTTGCCGCACGATGACGAAGGGATTTGCACAGGGTGTTTACCACGACAGTGTGCTGGCGGCACTCGGCGAACTGAATCAATTGCTGGAACAGCACTACCCGGACGACGGCACCACCCGCAATCAGCTTTCCAACCGGCCGGTGGTGCTATAGCGCAGTTTGAGGGTCAGTGCAAAGGACCAATCCCTGACCAGGGAGCGACAGAGAGGCTCAGAGAGACTGCTTTAACCCCGTTCGTACACCCACTGCAACAAAGCATCCTGCGCTTCCCGCGCCCGCATGGCATTGACATGATTGACCAGGCACACCACTACATAGCGCTTGCCTGAAGCCGCCAGCAAGTAGCCGGCAATGGCACGCACTTCATCCAGGGTGCCAGTCTTGATATGCGCCCGACCGGCGACGGGTTGGGCCACCAGACGCTTGCGCATGGTGCCGTCAAGTCCGGCCACCGGCAGCGAGGCCATGAATTCCGGCATGGTCGGTGACTGAAATGCCGCGTCCAGCAGCCGTCCCATGGTCAGCGCCGAAATGCGTTCACTGCGCGACAGGCCAGCACCGTTTTCGATACTGAGTTCCGGCGCATCAATTCCCTTGTTGCCGAGCCAGGTGCGCACGACTGCCGCGCCGTGCCCGGTATTGGCCGGCACATCCAGGACTTGGGCGGCCAGTGTCAGCAGCAGTTGCCGAGCCATGACGTTGTTGCTGTGCTTGTTGATGTCGCGGATCACGTCCGACAAGGACGCCGATTGCCATTCGGCGACCGGGCGCGCTGTCGGCGTCAGCAGCCCGTTTTTGACTTCTCCTTTCAAGACGCCCCCCAAGTCAGCCCACAAACGTCGGAAACTCAGGTCGAAGTATTGCCGGTGGCTCATCGGGTAAGGATGTACATACCAGGTCCGTTCACCGCATGCCGCCGCGTACACCCCCTTGAAACGCGCACCCGCTTCGTCAACCGTCGCATTCAGTGCGGCTTGCCAGTTGCCGCAATCGCCGCCCGACAACAGCGGCGCATCAACCGGATAGGCTGCCAACGGCGGATCGACCGTCACTGCCACCGTGGCACGCGCAGTGTCAGGCATGAACCGAAAAGTCAGGGTCTTGAAGTTCAGCAGCAAGGCATCCGGCCCGACGTTGTACGGCTTCATCGGCTCGCCGTCGAACAGCGCCGGATCGTAGGGAGTGTCTTCAAAAACGCTGCGGTCCAGGATCACATTGCCGCGAATTTCCCGAATCCCTCTAGCCCGGATCTGCCGCAGGAACAGCCAGAAATTCTCGAGCGCCAGTTTGGGATCGCCGCTGCCGCGCATGATCAGGTCGCCGTGCAGCACGTCGCCCTCCAGCGTGCCATCCGTATAAGCCACCGTTCTCCAGGCGAATGCCGGTCCGAGCAATTCCAGCGCCGCGTTACTGGTCACCAGTTTCATGGTGGAAGCCGGATTGAAGGAAACAGTTTCGTTGGCGGCGACCAAGATCGGGCCGGTGCCGACTTCCTTCACATAGATGCCGGTGGCAGCGGGCGGAATGTCTGCGCGTCGCAGAGCCTCCGCCACTGGCGTCGGCAATGGCTGGGCCAGCGCGGTACCGGTCAACGCCAGCCAAAGGCATAGTGTTACAAGACTGTTCAGAAGTTGCATAGGAGAAAAAGCGATGTCAGAGCCGGTCGATTATCCCACGTCGAAATCGGCGACTTGCGGCCTCACTACGACGGCCAGATCGGAAATGGCGGCGCCGCCAGATTAGAACCTATCCCAGCAGGCCTATGGAAAGGGAAAATTGGACGTTGCCCAATTCGCACAGCCACGGCACCAAGCCTCATCGCGCCGGGCGCGCGAGTTCGTCGACCGTAGTCCGCGGCACATAGTGCGGACCATCGAAAAGATACGTTTCGTAACCCGCATAGGCATCGAGCTGGGATCTAATCTCCGTGGCGGTGGCGGCGCGGAAGCCGCCGGATTGCGGACGAAAAGCTTCGACGATCAGCCTCACCCGTTGGCGGCCGAGGCGCGTGGCGAGTATATCGGCATACTCGCGCGCCACGCGCGGTTCGCGCGCATGCACGCCCACGCCATCCTGGAAAAAAACGCCGACGTCAGGTGGCAGCCATTGTGTCAGCCGCTCCGCGAGTTCGCGTGGACCAACATTGGCACTGTCATAGGCGCTCACCCACAGCGGACGTGGCAAACCCTCCAGCACTTCGCGCAGGCGCGCGCCTTCGCTCCACGTTGGGTCGATCTCCACTGGGAAGTACCAACCGACCACATTGAGCGGTATCGGCAGCCGCGCGAGGCGCTGCGACAGTGCGCCGAGCGCTGCGACCTCGCTGCGGGCCGCTGCCTCATCGAAGCGGCCCGCGAGGCCGAGGATCACTTGCCCTGCCCAAGGCTCGCCGGCGATGCGCTGCCAGTCCGGCAGCACCGGTGCCTGCGGCAATTCGCTGCCCGGCACGAAGGCGATGCCATCCACCGCAATCCATTGCACCAGCAAAGTGCGCGCGCCGATGCGCTCCCAGTCGCCGCGCGGATCGACGGTGGCATTATCGACCTGCCAAACGGTTCCCGTCACTTTCGCCGGGCCGCTACCGGCTGCGGCCCCCGTACAACCGGCGAACAGAGTGCAAGTAAGAAGACGCAGCAGGATACGGGTGAATGGCTTCATCATGGCCTTTCTCAATAGGACAGGGTCGTCACAAAAAACCAACCGCCGTCGCGTCCGTCGCCACCTACGGGCACGCGACGCTGCAGGGTGACGTCGACGTAGGAGCGCGGCGCGGCATACATATCCCCGCGGAACCAATGGCGGAATGTGATGCCAGGCCCGAGCCCGAAGGCGCTTGTCGTGGCGAACGTAGAGTTGTAGTCAGCGGCAAGCGAGAGATGCGGAAAGAGAACGATCTGTGGGTCCACACCATCCATCCGGTAGCTGCGCCCAATCTGGCCACTGGCAGTCACATAGTTTTCTCCGCTGCGAAAATAGTGACCGACCTCCGCATAGCCTTGTGCAGTGAACCAGTTCGATGCAACAGGCGCAAGGTCGGTGCCGACGCCGGCTGAATAGGCGGCTTGGGCCAGCCAGTCTTCGCGTGCCGTGGAACCAAGAGGCACAAGGCGGTTGAAGGAGAACACGAAGTTCTGCCCGCTCCATGGCTTCCAGCGGGCGCCGACCATACCCTGCATGCTGCGCGCGCCGGTAGGATCGCCCCCCTTGCTGTAGAGCGTGGCGAAGGCACGCGCATAGACTTCAATCGGACGACCATTGCGGAAACCGAAGGGCCGCCACCACGCTTCAACGCCCAACTGGGCGGTATCGTTGGCAGTGTTCGTGGGTGCGAGTGGTCCACCTGCCACCGGTGCGCCGCTGCCATAGCGTACGGACGCCAGTACGCCACCTTCGCGGGAGAGTTCGGTGACAGCACGCTTGGTGCTGTACAGCAGTTCCGGTTCCATGCGCAAGCGCATGCCGTCAACGGCATTGATGGAGCGCTTCAAGTAACCGACGGCCTGAGCATCGCGCTGGGCGCGCATGGCTGCGAAGGCTGCATCCTGCAAGGTGCGATCCGGCAGTTTGCCGGCGGTATCGGCGCGTTCGAAGGCTTGCAGTGCGGTTTCGTCGTCGCCAGCGTGGGTAGCGAGATAAGCGAGGTCGACGTCGCTCGTGCGGGCAAAATCGCCGTTGACGAGGCCTGCGCGCAATGCGGCGCGGGCTTCAGCGCCGCGTTCGAGGTCGGTCAGCACCCGCACCTGCTGGCCGCGATCGAGGCCGCCGGCAGCGAGTGCCGCGTTGAAATCTTGCTTCGCTTCCAGTGTCTTCTGCAGCTTCAGGCGCAGGTAGCCGCGTTGCACCAGCATATCGGCATCGTCCCCGCGCAAGGTGAGCAGCTCGGAAGCCGCGCGTTCGGCGGCGGCGTCATCCTTCTGCGCAGCGAGCGCATCGAACAGCAGACGACGATAATCATCGTTGGTGGGAGATGCGGCAACCGCCTCACCCGCCTTGGCTGCAGCGGTGGCATAGTCCTGCGTGGCGAGCGCGGCATAGGCTGCGCTTGCTGCGTCGAAGCCGGGGTCGCGCGCCGCGCTGCCGGCCACCAACACGCAATTGTTCTGTGTGCAGCGCACCTCCGGCACGCCGAATGGCGGCTGGGCATCGGCTGGGGTACGTGCGGCCCTGACAATCGCTTTCGCGCGCTCGGCGACACGTTTGTCGCTGCCCGCTGCCGCAAGGCGAGCGCGGGCCACCTCGGGCTGGTGCGACGCGAGCGCTGCATCGACAGCAATCAGCGCCAGCTCATGACTGTCTTCACCGTCAGGTGGAGCCAGCGACAGGGCGCGTTCGAAATCCTCTTGCGCTTCAGCGTTGCCGCCCAACTGTCGCGCATAACCGCGCAGCGCCAGTAAAGCAGACGACGGTCCTAGCGTGCGCAAGGCTTCCTCGGCTGCATGTTGCGCCTCTGCCGTGCGTTTCTCGGTCAACAGCGACTGAATCAACAGCAAGCGTACCGGGCGCGCATCCGGGGTGAGCGCGATAGCCGCACGTGCGGCTTCGATGGCCGTGGCGTGATCGCCGCCTTCCAACGCCTGGTACATCCTGTCCTGTTCGCGCAGCGCTACGGTGCGCTGCAGTTCGGTGCGTTTGAGGAGCAATTCGGCATCGTTCGGAAAGCGCTCCAATGCATCGTCGATTGCCCGGGATGCTTCGCGGTCACGACCGGCAGCGAGCAAGGCATTTACCAGCAGCAGACGATAGGCGCGATTGGCCGTCGCAGCTGCGACCGCCCGTTGTGCAAACGCCACCGCTGCGGCGTAGTCCTGGCGGTCGTATCGACGGTAGGCGGTAGCGGCATCGCGATAGCCGGCATCCATGCCGCTCTCCTGCCGTGCGGCAGGTATGTGGCCGCGCTTGGCGGCCAGCGCCTGATTGAGCAGTCCGCGCAAGCGGGCCACGTCGGGACGCAGGCGAATTGCTTCACGCACCTTCACGATCGCAGTATCGTAGTTGCCGTGTTCGTAAGCCTGATAGGCATCCTGCGCGAGCGTGTAGGCCGGGCCGGAGAGCAGCAGTTCCTGTTCGGCATGCGCCGGCGCCAAGACCAGCACGGCAGCCAAGGCCAACAGGGAGTGCGTGTGAATTCTCATGTTCATACTGGCTGGACGGCACCGTCGAAGCTGCCTTCCTTCGTGGCCCCGACCGGCACCGCATCTGCAGGTTGCGGCGAGTGCCGAGTTTGCGCCTGGAAGCGACGCTGCTCGCTCACCGCCCACTCGATCACTTCGTGCGACAGCAGGCCGCGGTCGACCAGATAGTCGCCGATACGCCCATGGCGATTCGGACTGTATTCGGCCAGGGCCTGTTCGAATACCTCGCGGTTGATGTGACCGTGCGTAATCAGGATGTCGCCGAGCAGAGGCATGCCGGCTTGCGGCGTCAGCGTGGTGGCGAAAGCTGCCGCGTCGCCGCGCAGCATGCGCAGGCCAGCGGCGATCTCGCCTTCGCGCACGATGTTCTGCTGCAAACGCGTGCCGAGCAGGCCTGCCAGCATAGTCATCGTTTCTTCCGGCAAGGGACTGGCCACGGCAAGCTGCGGCACGCCACACAGTTCACCGCAATAAAGTACGCGCAGGCGGGTGCTGAGTTCGAGCGGCAGGCGCTGCGCATGCGCCTGCACCTGCTCCTCGTCAAGTGCCATTCGTGGCAGATCGGCCTGGTAGGCAATGGCTTCGGCCAGCGTCTCTTCATCCAGCCAGCCGCGCGCCACCAGCACGCGGCCGAGTGGCAGACGGGTGCGCTGCTGTTCGTCGAGCGCGTCGGAAAGGCGCGTCTCATCGATCGCCTGCCAGGATTGCAGCAGGTCGCCGAGACGCTGGTGGTTGCGCTTGAGCTGGTCTGTGCTGGGGAAGTCATGCATGGTCTTGTCCCACGCAAGACGACGGCCGAGGAAGAGATAGAGCAGAAACATCTTCCACGCCCGCGCTACCGCCATGAAGTTAACGAAGTTGGCCACGATCATGCGCGGAATGGACATCAAGCCGTGGCGCCAGCCGTAGAGCCTGGTCACGAAGTAAATGCGATGGCCGGCGCGCATGACGAGGGCACCCGCATTCATGTAGAGGACCGCATCCCACCATGACCCTGACAAGAATATCGACGGATAGTGGTTGCTCCATACGCCCAGCAATGCGGCAATCTGAAAGCCGACGAACTGGACGAACAGCAGATAAGCCAACATGCTGACGAAGGCGGTGACGATACCTTTGCGGTCGTGTAGCAGCAGGTAGCGTGCCGCCCACGATCCTTTCCATGCGATCTGCTCCCAGCTCTGCAGGCCGATGCCAAGCACCCAGCGCGCCTTCTGCCGGTAGGCGGTGCGGAAGGTGTCGGGAAAATACTCGCGCACAGATAGTGGCATCGCCATCTCGAAGCTCTGCTCCGTGCGCTTGCCGAACCAGCTTCGGCGCGTCACCTTGTAGTGCACCGGGAAACTGGCAAAGATGGATTGCATGCCCATGCGCGCCAGGCGCGTACCGACGTCGTAGTCTTCGGTGAGGCTGCTGGTGTTGAACGGCTGGTTCTCGGTTGCGGCGGCGAGCGCCTGCAGCGCGCGGCGCGAGAAGCAGGTACCGACGCCCGCCGACGGCACCATGCCGGCCACACTCTCGCGCACCACCATGTCCTTGGAATGGCTTTCGGCGAATTCGTCCATGTAGGTGCCAGCGACCAGTTCGTACCACTCGCGCTCGAGCGAGGCGACCGGCAGCTGGATCATGTCCTTGCGCGGCAGCAGGTAGTTGAAGAAGCGCAGTTCGAAAGGATGCAGCACGTCCTCGCTGTCGTGCAAAATGACGCCGGCGAATTCAGTGCCGGTCTGCTGCTCGTGCAGAAAGATTGCCTGCACCACCCAGTTCAGGCAATCGGCCTTGCAGGTGGGACCGGGATGCGGTACCTCGACGCGTTTCAACTGCTTGTAGCGTCGCCGCATGCGCTCCACTTCCTTGATGGTGGCCGCGTCGTTGCAGTAGGTGCCGACGAAGACCACGTAGTTGCGGTAGTCGAGCACCGCCACCATGTTCTCGATCATCGCCGCAATGACGTCGTATTCCAGCCAGGCCGGCACCATGATGGCCAGCGGCTGCTCGGCCTTCTCACGCAGGTTGGCAGCAGTCAGTGGACGGTAGTTGCGCTTGGCCGTGACCTTGCGATACAGCAGGCGCACCCAGTACCAGCCGTCGATAAACAAATCGTCCAGGGCGGAGATGAGGATGAGGATGGCGACCAGTGCCGCCATACGCTCGAGGCCGGCGTAGTAATCAGCAGCGAAGTAATCGAGCGGCGGCATGGCAGCTTACTCGCCGGTCCCGCTGTTGGCGCGGCGACGTGCACGGCTGGCAGCGACCAGCAGAGCGATGAAGGCAGCCACCACCAGCACTGCCACAATGGACCAGAAGCCGCGCGAGGTCAGTAGCTCCTCGGTCTCAGCGATCAGGCTTTGGCCGCCAGCATCCTCGGTGTCGATCTCCGTGAGCAGACCACCCGCGCCGACGACGGCGACATTACCGCGGTTGAGCTGGAAGGCTTTGTCGACCAGCGGCAGGTGCGGACCGACGGTGCGGTAGAGGATGCCCGGCTCGCCGGCCACACGCGTCACTTCCAGCAGGCCGACCTTCTCCAGGCCGGCGAGGTCGATCAGCTTGCGATCCGAACCATCGGACAGCACTGCGCGGCGACCATCAAGACGCAGCTTGCTGCGCGCATCCTTGAACGGCAGGTCGAAGGCGATGAAGGGGCCGTCGGGCCGCACCCTCGCATCCGGTGCGGCGACGTCGAGGCGCGCATGCGTGGGCGAGACGCCAGCGCTTTGTGCAAGATGCATCACCAGCGGCAGCGTGTACTGGGGATTGGCGAGATAGGTCTGCGGCACCAGCACGGTCGCGCCGCCGGCATAGTGCGAGAACATGCCGCTGAAATTGTCGTTCGGCGTACCCTTCTTCAACGTGATGTGGCTGGAAGGCAGCACATCGACCGGGAAGGCTTCGGGAGCCTCCCGGCAGCGGTCACTGACCAGTTGCCGCACGAAGGACACGCGCAGCACGTTGGCCGGGCCAAGTGCGTAACGCGGGATCGCGGCACGAACGCGTTCGCGCTGGCCATTCGCCTCAAGGTTCTTGGAAGCGAGCAGCACATCGTTCAGGAACACCGACATGATGGGCGACGTGCGTGCCGGACTTGGCGCGGCGGAGACATCGAGCACCAGTTCATTCGGCAGGCGGCCGTCGGTGGAGACGGCACCCAGACCGAAGTTGACGCTCCATTCGCTGCGCGCCAGCACATCGAAACTGCCAGGCATGCCGCCGAGCGCCTTGAGCGTGATGGCCGAAGCATTGGCTTGGGGCGCCTCGGCTGCCTGCACCACAAGCTTGGGCGAGAGCGAAATCTGGCGCCAGAAGTCGCCGAACAGGCCGGCCGCCTTTTCGCCGGCGTCGGGTGCAAGTACGATAACCGGACTGCCGAGCACATTGCCAGCCTTTACCTCCTTGGCCTGCGGTGCTTGGGCCAGCGCGCCGAGCGCGCGCTTCTTCCATTGCGAGAAGGCAGCCGCGGCTTCCGGGCCGGCTTGCTCGACTTGCGCGCCGAGCGCGGCGAAGGCGGCGACCATGCCGCCGAGCAGCGCGTTGTCGGCGATGACGACATCGGCGCGGATCGGGCCGTTGGGACCGAGCGCGAGCAGCGCGCCGAGTTCGGCTGCGTCCTTCACGACGTGCATGCCGCCATTGCCGAGCGCGGCGAAGGCCGGAATGGACTTGAGCGCTGCCGGCACCTCGATCGGACCGAGGTCGAACCTCTGGCCGATCGCCGGCAAGGCTGTTACGCGCGCGCGACGGCCGGCGCGTTCCAGCGCAACACCGATGCGCCAGGCGCTGTCATAGGCTTCCTTCGTCATGCCCTGGCCCGACACCAGCACTGTGGGCATGACCGGCAAAGCTCCCCATGCCGTTTTCAGATCGTTCACCTGGGCGCCGTCGAAGCGGTAGCTAAAGCGCGTGGCCGGTTCGATACGCAGGATGTTGCCCGGCGTGCGCGAATCGGCGCATGGCGCTTCGACGGCAATCGCCGTGGTCCAGTTGACGCCGAAGCGCACGAAACCGCTCGCCCGCGGACTGCCGTCGACTCCGAGCGGCATGCTGGTGTCGCCCTTCTCGTCATTGAAAGCGCGCGCGGATACCGGATAACCATCGAGCGAAAGCACCATCGAGGTACGGCCGCCATTGGCGCGGATGTAATTGGCGTCGAGCTTGAGCGTGGCATCAGCCAGCGGCACGTTTGCCGGTACCGGCAAATAAACTTCGCGTCGATTGTCGGGTGAACCGAGCACGATGGGGCCAGGGAAGCCGAGTTCGCGCAGGCTGGTGTCACGCAAGACCCAGGTATCGTTGGCGAGGCGAGTGAAGACCTCGGCGGGACTGCTATCTGCTTTTGCGTGCGCCGATGGCAGCAATACGCCAGCGAGCAGGAGGGACAACGTGGTCGCAAAGCGCACGGTGAAAGAAACTGTGGTTATTCTCATTGTTGGAATCATCAATCGTTGCCGTCAGGCGAGGCTTGTTCAAAGGACCGCAGAATCGGCATCTTGTTCCTGCGCTGCAATACCGTTGGCAAGGCCGAATTCTTTGAAGACACGTCCCTGGATGGCGCACACAATCCGTTCGGCGGCACGGCCATCGCCATACGGGTTGTGGCGCGGCACGAAGGCTTGCGCGGGATCGTCGTAGAGGCGGTGCACGGCGGAAACGATACGTGTGACCTCGGTGCCGACCAGCAACACTGTGCCGGCGGCCACCGCTTCTGGACGTTCGGTGACGTCACGCATCACCAGCACCGGCTTGCCAAGCGAAGGGGCTTCTTCCTGTACGCCGCCGGAGTCGGTGAGGATGGCGTAGGACTGCTGCATCAGGCGCACGAACAGCAAGTAGTCGAGCGGATCGATCAGCGCGACGTTCGGCAGACCGGAAAGTTCGGCCATGACGGGGCCACGCACGTTTGGATTGAGATGAACCGGGTAGACGATTTGGATGTCGTCGCGCTGCGCCAGCTGCTTCAACGCCGCGCAGATATTCGCGAAGCCTGCACCGAAGTTCTCGCGGCGGTGCCCTGTTACAAGCAGCAACTTGCGTCCTGGCATCAAGGCTGGTAATTGGGCATCCAGTTGCGCACGCAACGCGTGATCCCGTTTAATGCGCGCCGTCGTCATGTACAGCGCGTCGATCACGGTATTGCCGGTAACATGCACGCTGCCATGCAGGCGTTCTTCGGCGAGATTGCTGCGTGAACCGATGGTCGGTGCGAACAGCAGGTCGGCGACGACGTCGACCACACAGCGGTTCATTTCTTCCGGCCAGGGTTGCATGATGTTACGCGTGCGCAGGCCGGCTTCGACATGGCCGACCGGAATGCGACGATGAAAAGCCGCCATTGCCGCCACCATGGCCGTTGTGGTGTCGCCGTGCACCAGCACGCGGTCCGGTCGTTCGGTGTCAAACACCGCATCAAGCGCAGCGAACATGCGCGAGGACAGGCCATTAAGTGTCTGGTTCGGCACCATCAGGCCGAGGTCGTAATCGGGCATGATGTCGAACAATTCGAGGACCTGCTTCAGCATCTGCTGGTGCTGGCCGGTCACGCAGACCAAGGACTCAATGCCGCCCTCTTGCGCGAGGCGGGCGACAACGGGCGCCATCTTGATGGCTTCAGGACGGGTGCCGAAAACGGATAGGATCTTCATGACTGCTCCAAAGGATTGAGCCGCTCTCGCATCCTAAAGGCAGAAAAACAGGCAGCGAAATTAACATCCAAATAACAATGCCTTGCAATATGGCAACAATCTGGAAACGTTCATTTGTGAACAATTGCTGTTAGCGCAAGCCTTGCTATCCGGCATGAGAGGGACATCACAGGAAATAATTCTGGAGCGTACCATTAATTCGGCAAAATACTGTTTTTCAGCAAGTTTTTATGGATTGAAACTATGCAAAGCTGAAACTACGTTGCCTTTTTTGATTTATGCGATAGACGGGCCGGAGCATTACCGGCAACAGGTCAACTAACAGCGTGATGAAAATCAGCGTCGTCATGAGCGGCAACTTCAGCGGCTGAATCAGGACGGCCTAGGCCTTGTCGCTGACCTGACGCCGATCCCCCGAAGCTCAGGAGCACCAACGCCACGCATCACGATAACACCCGTCGGCATCAAGAATCGGGCCGGACGCGCTACACCGGGGCGGACCGGCAAAGCCCATCCCCATATCAATAATGCACATCTTGTCCCTTGAAAAAGCCAAATACCGCCCTTATACTTAGCACTCGTTAGGGGAGAGTGCTAACAAGCCACTCCATCTAGCTTCAATACATTTCCCTTGTGGCAATGCCGCATAGTGAAGTGCCTTTTGCAGCAGCTGCCGCAAATAACCACAATTTATTGATTTTTAAGGAGTTTGTATGAACCTTCGTCCATTGCACGATCGCGTCATCGTCAAGCGACTCGACCAGGAAACCAAAACTGCGTCCGGCATCGTTCTCCCGGAAGCTGCAGCGGAAAAACCGGATCAAGGCCGGGTCCTCGCGATCGGTAACGGCAAGATTCTGGAAGATGGCAAAGTCCGCGCGCTGGACGTCAAAGTCGGCGACATCGTTCTGTTCGGCAAATACTCTGGCCAGACCGTCAAGGTCGACGGTGATGAAGTGCTCGTGATGCGTGAAGAAGACATCATGGCAATCGTCGAGAAGTAATACGAATATCCCACGAATAAATTAAGGAGTCATAAACATGGCAGCTAAAGAAGTCGTATTCGGCGATACCGCCCGTGCCAAGATGGTCGAAGGCGTCAACATCCTCGCCAACGCCGTTAAAGTCACCCTCGGCCCGAAAGGTCGCAATGTTGTTCTGGAGCGTTCCTTCGGCGCCCCAACCGTCACCAAGGACGGCGTTTCGGTCGCGAAAGAGATCGAACTGAAAGACAAGCTCATGAACATGGGCGCACAAATGGTGAAGGAAGTCGCTTCCAAGACTTCCGACAATGCTGGCGACGGCACCACCACCGCTACCGTGCTGGCACAAGCCATCGTGCGCGAAGGCATGAAGTATGTTGCCGCCGGCATGAACCCGATGGACCTGAAGCGCGGCATCGACAAGGCTGTTGCTGCAACGGTTGAAGAACTGAAGAAGATCGCCAAGCCTTGCACCACTTCCAAGGAAATTGCACAAGTTGGCGCCATTTCCGCCAACTCCGACGCATCCATCGGCGACCGCATCGCTGAAGCCATGGAAAAAGTCGGCAAGGAAGGCGTGATTACCGTTGAAGACGGCAAGTCCCTGAACGATGAACTCGATATCGTTGAAGGCATGCAGTTCGACCGCGGCTACCTGTCCCCGTACTTCATCAACAACCCGGACAAGCAAGTTGCCATCCTGGAG
>DATLIB010000131.1:0-5105 GCA_035539595.1 Noviherbaspirillum sp. | reverse complement strand
GCCCTCCACCATGGCGAAGTCGAACAGGCACTTGATCAGCGTGGTTTTGCCCGCCCCATTCATGCCGACCAGCCCGAAGAATTCTCCCTGCTCAATGGCAAGATCGATCCCGTGCAGGACGGTCTTGTTTTTGTAGCGCTTGGCGACGTGATGAAAGTGGAGTGCTCGGGCGGTCATAGGTACGCTGCTCTGAAATAACATCGATAACATCGGAACGAGCCTGGGCTGCATGACGTTCTTCGATAAGACAAATGGGGCTTTCTGCTTTCACGACACGCAACCTGGACATGTCCGCGAACTGGGACATACCGCAGGTTCGAGGGGGATTGTACCCAGAGGAAACAAAATTAGCGCCCTAAAATCTTACGCTTGGAAATAAATGCCATTAGGACACTGGTAAAATCTGCATCTTTTTTGCGCTGCATTCCCTTGCATGCGCGGCGTTCCGGCTGGTGCCGCAGGCGGAAATCTTTTGCATCCTCCCCCGTATTTCTGGCTGGACGTCCTTTTTTCGCCATCACCACGATCCCAGGAGCCCCTTTTGGACAATATCAGCACCTACATCCGCACTCTTTTCGCCACCAGCGTTGCTCTCAAAGAGGAAGAAATATTCGGCGAGAACCTCACGCTGGCGGCAGTGATGCAGCGCTCGGAGAAACTGCACAACAGCGTCGATCTGATGGAGGCGTTCGCACGCATTGCGAACGGCGTCAAACGTGATTACGGCGTCAAAATCCGCCTTCCGGCCTTTCCCCTAGAGACGCCGATCTCGGATGTGCTGGCATCCTTCCTCGCCGAGGTAGAGAAGGCCGCGCCGTCAACTGCGCCGCAAGCGACCACCGCGGCAAATCCATAATCGCGAGGCCGATCATGACCGCAGTTACCACATCGACCACATTGACCACATTGACCACACCGCGCCTCTTCTCTGAAAAAGTGGAAATCATTGCCGATCTCTACGAGGCTTTTTCAAAGAAGCGCATGTCGCTCATCGACGTTACCTGGGTTCAGCATCAATATCATGAGAAGCGGCGCTGGAGCGCGGTTGAGCTGCTGAGCCAGGTGAACTTCGACAATTTGTCGCGCACCGACATGGTCTGCGTCTGGAATGCGGGCAGAGCCGAACTGACCACCAAACCCGGCGCCGACCGGCTGGCGCGCCAGACCGATGCCGAATGCCGGCGCTGGCTCGATACCGATCCCCACCTCGCTGCAGTCATGCAGTCGTGCGGAACCTGGAGCCGCTACTGGAACGAGGAAGAAAGCTACCATGAGACCACGCTCAACGCGCTGGCCGGCGGCCTCGGCATGGAGCCGGTTTCGGACGATACATTTATCGAATTCCGGAAAATATTCCCGGATGACAATATGCTGCGCACCCTGTTTCTACTTGCCATTTCAGAGATCACGGCAACGGTCAATTACTCCAGATGCGCGGCAAACACCAGCGACCCCGGACTGCGGGCGATCTTCAAGCAGATCGCCGCTGACGAGGCGCAGCACATGCGGTATTTCATTTCCTTCGCGAAGGCGCTGGTCGATAGCGGGAAATATCTGGCAAAGGATGCATTCGCGATTGCCCATCTGTTCCTGCGTGAAGATGGCGAACTCCATGGCAGCGACAGAAAACAGGTCGAAGCGCGCGACACCCACGTCAACTGGTGGGACCATCTTGAAACCGGCGATATCGAACGGCCGGACGACATCGAAGGCAAGCAGAACATGATCTTCAGCGCGCTGGAGAAGGTCACCGGAGTACGCGTTGCCACCCCGGAAGAAGTCGAAGATGCGTGGATGGACATGGTGGCGTGATGATCGGCATCGGCATCGACATTCAGTCCATCGAGGAGTTTGCAGCCTCTGCCAATTTGTGCGAATCCGGCCTGTGTTTTACCGAGGCGGAACGGGCGCACGGTGAAAAGGCGCGCGCCGGCGCAGTCGCCTCCCTGGCGGGGATGTTCGCGGCGAAAGAAGCCTTGTTCAAGGCGCTGCCCACGCGGCCCTTGTGTTACTGGGACGATATTGAAGTGAGCCACGACGGCAGCGGCCGTCCGATGTTTCGCTTTTACGGCGCGCTTGCACAATGGATGGCATCGTCGGGATGGCGCGCCACTCCCTCCATTTCTCACAGCGGGACTTACGCGGCAGCCGTGGCCATTGTGGAGCAGGACAAATGACGCGCTACCACAACACCGACACGCCCTTGGCGGTACGTCCCGGCGACCTCGATAGCGTCGGCCACGTGAATAACGCGCGCGCACTCGAGTACCTTGAGCATGGCCGCTGGGATTGGCTGCGCAAGAACGGCTTTTCGCGTAGCAGCGACATCGTTCCCGTCGTCGTGCGCCTGGAAGTGGACTACGGCGCGGAGATTCCGTGGACCGAGGTGGGCGTTGAAACGCAGTTGCTGGAAGATGACGAGGCCGTCTACAAAGCGACATTCCATCAGCGCATTTACATCGGCGACGAGAAGAAGCTGGCCGTGCAGGCGGTGGTGCATGTCGCCTTCATCCATGCCAAGAACCGCAGTCTTTGCACGATTGATGACTTTATTGAAGGCGCTAAGGTCGCATGCAATGAAGCGTGAAACCTGTTCTGAGTCTGTTCTGAGATTGCGCTGGAAAAGCGTCTGCAGGATCGACTGCCCGCATCACCTACATTGACAAGAAAAATGACTATAAGCGCAACCCCGCCTCTCCCCTATTCGGACCGGACTGAATGGATTGCCACGCCGGACGGCCACCAATTGTCACTGCGTGTGCTGACCAGCGACGAGCGCCAACCGCGTGCGGCAATACTTTGCCTGCACGGGCTGTTTTCCGATGGTCGATTCTTTTTGAACGGCAGGCAGGAAGGGCCGGGCAGCGTCTTTTTAGAGCAAGGCTATCAAGTGATGGTCGGTGAGTTACGTGGCCATGGTCGGAGCAAGTGGCCCTCCTCGTCACGCCCGTGGGATTGGAGTTTCGATGAATACGTGCAACAGGACATCCCCGCACTCATCAATGCTGCCGCCGCACTGCAGGAAGGATCGGGGCCGCTTTTCGTGCTGGCCCACAGCCTCGGTGGTTATGCACTGCTTGCCGCCTTGGGACACGACTCGACGCTGCAGGCAAAAATCTCGGGCGTCTGCATGCTCGCCTCGGCAATCAACGACTATTCGGAGATGGGCATCCGCAAACGGCTCCTGTTCCAGGGCGCTGCCTTTCTCAGCAATATGGTCGGTTTTTTTCCGGCCCGACTGCTTCGCATGGGGGTATCCGACGAACCGGCGAATCTCATGAAGCAATTCCTCCAATGGGCGCCCCAAGGGCGGTTCGCCAGCCTGCGCGACGAGTTGGATTACTGGCAATGCCTTTCTCGCGTCACCCTGCCGGTCTGGGCGGGGGTCGGCGCAGCCGACAAATTTCATGCCTCTGCACGACGAGGCCGACGGCTCGTGGACAGGCTGGCGTCCCAAGACAAGACCTTCATCGAGATAGGAGTCAAGTCCGGCTTTTCACGGGATTTCGCGCATCTCGACGTCTTGCGCGGCGCGGCGGCAAAGCGGGAAGTGCTGCCGCAGTTGACCGCCTGGATGGATGCCAGAACACAGCCCCAAGAGAAAAAACATGATTGATACCGACATGGCTGATACCGTCTTGTCCGCCCTGATTGTCCCCTTAAACAAGCGCTCGTCGCATACAGGCATTTTCCTGGACGCCGATAACGAAGCGCCCTCGTTTCTTTCTTATCCGGACCTTTATCAACGAGTGATGTCCGCAGCACAGGGATTTCGCCGCAATGGCATTGGCAAGGGCAGCAGGGTCATGTTGCCTTTTTCGACCTCCCGCGACTGCATCGTGGCATTCCTGGCCTTGATCGGAATCGGGGCCTTACCTTTGTCGGTAAAGACGCCGGCGGCTGGCGGCAACGCGCAAGAGTATGCGCAATTCCTGCACGTATTGGTTTCCCGCTTCGGGGCCAGCGCCGTCATCGATGTGCCCGGACTGGAGAAAGTGCATCTGCCGGTACCGCGCGTTGCGGTCCTTGCGGAAAACAGCGATGCCGGTCCCATCGACTGGACCATGCCATCGGCGGACGATACGGCTTTTGTCCAATTTTCGTCGGGAACGACCAGCGAACCCAAAGGCGTTCCCATCCAACACGGCCAACTCATCCGGCAACTGCAGATGATTGTGTCCCAGGACGGCCGCACCATGGACGATGTCGGTGCCAGTTGGTTGCCGCTCTACCATGACATGGGGCTCATCGGCGCGCTGCTGACGCCGATGTATGCAGGGCACAACTTGCATTTATGTACGCCGTCCCGCTTCCTGATGGACCCGATCGACTGGCTGTGCCTGCTCTCGGAGCAAGGCGTGTCCGTCACTGCGCTGCCCAACTTCGGCATGGCTTACTTGCTGAAGCGGCTGCAAGAACCGGAGCTTGATCTGCAAGCGGTGCGTCTTGACCGGCTGCGACGGATTTATCTCGGCAGCGATGCCATCGATGCGTCCATCGTCACGCAACTATCGCAGCGGCTCGCCGCGCACGGATTATCTGAAAACGCATTTACGCCGTGCTACGGGATGGCGGAAGCGGTATTGATGGTCTCCTGCAAGCAGCGTGACACCGCGCTGCGCGTATCCGGCAAAGCCCATGCTCCTGTCGTCTCGGTGGGACCGATACTGGAAGGGTTCCAGTTAAAGATAACGCGCGATGACGGAGCGCTTGTCGACGCCGGGGAAAGTGGAGAATTATGGCTGCGTGGCGGCACGCTAAGCGAGCGCTACTTTGAAGACGAGCGGCCCCTGCTGGACCCGGACGGTTTTTACCGTACCGGGGATATCGGCTACGTCGAAGAGGAAGAACTCTATATCACCGGCCGTATTGGAGAGCGCATCAAAATCAACGGCCAGAACTACTACCTCTCCCATCTTGAAAATGCACTCCAGGCCCATCCGGAACTCCGCTCCGGCGGCGTAGCGGTGATCCAGTCCGGCGGTGATTTGACCGTATTGGCCGAACCCGCACGTTTCGGCTCCAGCGAACGGCTGTATAGCTTGCGCGCGGAATTGTCGCAGCTGCTGCTATCCAAGACGGGCGTGAAAGTGCCTGCCGAAAGG
>DATLIB010000130.1:0-12413 GCA_035539595.1 Noviherbaspirillum sp. | reverse complement strand
GCCTTGGACTGTGTCAGCGTATGTACCCGGGTGATCCGAATGTCCGTCATGGTCTTATCCTTTTTGCCCGACTTCAGGATTCAGCATGTTTGGCGGTGTGACGCCTGTCAACGCGGCAATCAGATTATCGGCAGCGCAGTTAGCCATCGCGCGACGGGTCGGTTCGGATGCGCTCGCAATATGCGGCGTCAACACGACGTTCGACAAGCCCAGGAATTCCGGATTGAATGCAGGTTCGTTTTCGAACACGTCAAGCCCTGCTGCTGCCAGTCGCTTGGCGCGCAAGGCAAGGATCAATGCCGCATCGTCCACGATGCCGCCACGCGCGATATTGACCAGCGTGGCAGAGCTTTTCATCATCGCCAGTTCGGGCGCACCGATGATGTGATGCACCTGCGACGAATACGGCAAGGCCAATATCACATGGTCCGCGCTACGCAACAATTCTTCCTTGCTGACGTATTGCGCATTATTGGCGCGCGCCTCCAGATGCTCCGCCACACGCGAACGATTATGGTAGATCACCCGCATGTCGAAACCCGTGGCGCGACGCGCGATTGCCTGGCCGATGCGGCCCATGCCGATAATGCCGAGCGTCGCACCATGCACGTCGGCGCCAAGAAAGGTATCGAAGCGCCATTTCTGCCACTTGCCGGCACGCAGCCAGTGCTCTGACTCGCTGACGCGGCGGGCGGTGGCAAGCAGCAGCGCCCAGGCAAAATCGGCCGTCGTTTCATTCAGCACGTCCGGCGTATTGGTGACGATGACGCCGGCACGGGTAGCGGCGTCTAGATCGATATTGTTGTAACCGACCGCCATGTTGCATATCGCCTTGAGGCCTGGATTGGCCGCGATCGCTTGTGCGGTAATGTGCTCGCTAGGCGTGGAGAAGACGCCATCCTTGCCGCGCATTCTGACAGCCAACTCATCGGCTGACAGGATATGGTCGTCCTGGTTGGATTCAACCTCGAAATACTGGGCGAGCCGGTCAATGACGTCTTGAAAAACCGCTCTGGCCACGAGGATCTTGGGTTTTGTCATCGCATCTCACCGAAAAAAGATGAAGGTCATCACCACAAACAAAGGCACCAGTACCGCGCACGACCATGCCATATAACCAAAGAAGGTAGGCATCTTGATGCCGCGCTCTTCTGCAATCGCTTTCACCATCAGGTTCGGCGCATTGCCGATATAGCTGTTGGCACCCATGAACACGGCACCGCATGAAACAGCGGCCAGCGTCGATGCCAGCGTCGTCATCAATACCGCCGGATCGCCGCCGGCAGTGTTGAAGAAGACCAAATAGGTGGGCGCGTTATCGAGGAAGGAAGAAAGTAGCCCGGTAGCCCAGAAATACATGGCATCGATGGGCTGGCCGTTGACATCGGTGACCGCGCGGACAATCGGCGCGAATGCGCCCGCTTCGCCGGCACGCAACATGGCGATGACGGGGATGATGGTGACGAAGATGCCGGCAAACAGCTTGGCCACTTCCTGGATCGGCCCCCAAGTGAATTCGTTGCCGGCGCGCGCCTGCTTCGGCGTGATCGCCAGCGAAAGAAAAATCACCGCAGTCAACAAGCCGTCACGCACCAGATTCTGCAATTCGACGGCGGTACCGAATATCGAAAACGACACTCCCGGTTTCCATAAACCGCTCATCAGCACCAAGGCGACGACAACAGCCAGCAGGGCGAAATTGACCTTGCCCTCAAAGCGGATCGCCGAGTCCGGTGTCGGGTCTAGCTGCGGTGGCAGCACTTCCTCGCGCCGGTGGTAGTAGTGACTATCCAGAAAATAGAAGATGACCAGCAAAGCTGTGCACAAAAATAGCGTCTCCCGGTAGATATGCTGCATAGTCCAGAAAAAATCGACACCTTTCAGGAAGCCAAGAAACAAGGGCGGATCGCCCAATGGCGTCAGAGAACCGCCCGCGTTGGCGACAAGGAAAATAAAAAAGACAACGATATGCACGGCATGCTTGCGGTTATCGTTGGCGCGAATCAATGGACGAATCAACAGCATCGATGCGCCTGTGGTACCCATGATGCTTGCCATTACCGTGCCTAGCGCCAACAGTCCGGTATTGAGTGCGGGCGTACCATGCAGATTGCCACGCACACAAATGCCGCCGGCCACTACGAACAACGCGGTAATCAAGATAATGAACGGTATGTATTCGGCAGCGAACGCATGGACCGCACCAGCAGTAGCTGTGCCGGGACCGAACGCCACCGCGCATGGCAATAGAAATGCAACCGCCCATGCCAGTGAAATCTTGCCGAAATGGTGATGCCAAAAAACAGGCATAAGCAAGGGAAACAGCGCAATGGATAGCAGCAACCCGGCGAACGGAACGCCCCACCATGCCGACAATCCGACGCCATCGAGTTCGGCGGCGTAACTTATTGCAGGAACCAGCCATCCCAAACCAACGAGGATTGTTGCGCGCACTTGTTGCCTCCACCACTATTGAAAAGGCGGCCATTTTATCGTGTATCCCCCACTCTATTCAGAGGCACCACAATCGCGCAGCCGTGGAGGCGGATGGCATTTAGCCAATGCCCGCCTGTCATGACAGGGGAAAGTCATCAGCAACGATTTGCGGCGTAGTGCCCTCAATTCGCCGCATTTGCTTATTCATAATCTATCTAAGTGCGGTTTGTTAGAAGTACCGGATTGCCTTAAAATACAAAGCTTTGCAGCGGGTTGTCGGTTCAGCTTGCGCGTCGTTCCGCATCGCGGTTTTCCGCCCGCCTCCAGCCAGCTCAGTTATCGAAAAATTTTCAGATAGGACTGTTATGACCCACGTTGTGACCGAATCCTGCATTCGCTGCCGTTATACCGACTGCGTGGATGTATGCCCGGTAGATTGCTTCCGCGAAGGCCCGAATTTTCTCGCCATCGACCCCGACGAATGCATCGACTGCGCTGTGTGCGTGGCCGAATGCCCGGTCAACGCAATTTACGCCGAAGAAGACGTGCCGGCCGACCAACAGGAGTTCATCAAGATTAACGTCGAACTGGCGCGCAACTGGCCGTCGATCACCAAGACCAAGGACCCGCTGCCGGACGCAGACGATTGGAAAGACGTCAAAGAGAAATTGCACGAACTAGTCAAATAATTTCTCAAATACGCCTCAACGAAAGCCCCCGTATCTGACGGTTCGGGGGCTTTTCTTTTGCTGTCCTGGCGTGATTTTCAATCACGTCAGGACAGTCGCTTTAGGGGCGTGCGGCGAGCCTGTTGATGATCGCGGGTGTGATCACGCCGGAATAAGCTATGCTTTCACCACGGGCATTAAACCAGTAGCTGCGCGGCTTTTCACCATGCCAATTCGGATCAATGGCATAGCGCAACTGCTCGGGTGCGGCAGCGCCGTAAGCCCATGCGTCGTTGTCGATGTCGAATTTTCGGAGCTTCATTTTCATCAGCTTTACCGCCTGTGCATCGGCAGCGGCATCGGTAGACAAGGTCACGATGTTAAGAGTCCTGCCTTTGCGTTTCTCTTGCGTCAGGTTCTGCAGGCTGGTCTGGCAGTATTCGCAATCCAGCGACCAGACGACCAGCACAAACGGTTTCCCCTTTTGCCCTGCAACCAGACGCGGCATGCTATCAGCGTCGAAAGCCTGGATCACTAACACTGCATGAGCAGGAATCGCACACAACATGACCAGGCAAGCTGCCATGGTCCTCATTAACGCCTTTTTCATTTCAAGCTCCCGTCTGCCATCACCGTACGCACGCCTTCATGCTGCGTACGCCATATCAAGACAATTCCCGCAGCAGTATTCAGCAAGCGCGGCTGATCCGATACACCGCGTGTGCGTGCCAACTCGACATCGGCCCAGCTCTTTCCCCCGTCATGAGAAATTTTTCCCAATACGGCAGTGGACTGCCCATCGAACTGTTTCCATGCAAGTACCACGTCACGTCCGCTCACCGCCAAGTCGGCATGCGCTGCTTGCGCAGACCCGAGGCGCATCGGCTTTCCCAGCATGCCGCTTGCATCGGCCGCAGCGTAAAACACCCCACCCTCGTTGTCCTTTACGTTGAACCAGACCTGATGCCGCGTGCCATCCGCCGCGTAAGCAAGCGAGGGACCGTGGTGTGGGCAGGCGTCAATGCGCCAATCGTCAAAGCTGGCGCGCATTGGAGCGCCCGGTTTGCCATCGGGCGTCAATTCGGCCAAGGCGTGGTCGCGGACGTTGGGGGCGAACACATGCCGCCATAACGCCACCGGCCGACCTTGCGGATTCAGTGCCAGCGCGATACGGCAGCATTCACAGCTATGGTCCGCCACTTTGTAATCGCCTTTGAAACTGGCACCGCCGTCCTCCGACACCGTGTAATACAACGCCGCACCGGCATATTTTTTCTTTCGCGCAGCGGCGGCATGCATGTCGCGCTTGTCTATCCAGGCGACGTACAGGCGGCCTTCGCCATCGACAATCAAGGAATCGAAGCGGTGCGTAATCACCTCGCGGTGGGCGTGTACGGTGACAGGCGGCGCAAAGTGTTTGCCGCCGTCGATCGAGCGCACCAGACGGATCTCGCCAGTGTAGGGTTTGGCCAGCGGCTTGGTATAGGTGATGTAGAGTTCGCCCTTGCTGCCGAATGCGATCTTGGGCCGGTTTTCGCCGTCGGCGGACACCGGTTCCGGTTGCTCTTGTACCCGGCGCGCCGTCGACCAACTGCGTCCCATGTCGGTTGATGTCTGCACCACGACGTACTGCCCGTCGTCTGCGGTCTCCTTGCTGACCAGCCACAAGCGCCCTGCCGCATCCATCGCCACGGAAGAAGCAAGCTCGGTCTTACCATGGTGGCTGTGCTGGGCGTGTACGGAAAGGCAAAGAAAAGCCAGACTGGCCAGCGCTGCGTTGAGGTATTTAAAAACTGGCATGCAACTCTCCAAAAACGGTACGGCCGGGATAAGGATGGAATGCGTAGTATTTACGGTTGAACAGGTTGTCGATGCCTAATGCAGCTTCGACCTGGCGGGTCATTTTGTAACGCAGTTTCATATCCCAAACGGTATAACTCGCCGTCCCGCCATACGTATTGGGATTGCTGTCACTGTTGTCCAAGGTGCTAAATTGACGCCCCGAATGACGCACGGCAACGCTACCCGTCCAGCGTTCATTGACCCGATAGGCCCCCACCAAGTTGGCGCGCACGCGCGGCACACGTACCCAGCGTTTGCCAACAGTGGCCGGATTGTTCGCATTGTCAAGAATCTTCGAATGCGCCAACGTCAGGTTGCCGCTCAGGTCGAGACCTCGCAGCACGACATCGCTTGCCTGCACCGACAGTTCCAAACCTCGTGTGCGGACCCGCCCGATATTCTGCATATTGGTCACGTTCGGCAGCACCAAGGTGTTGGTCTGGCTGAGGATGGTATCGCGAACATCGTCTTCGAACAGTGAAGCACGCAATGTGCCGCCCCCCTGCCCCAATATGAAGCTGCGCTCCAGCATCAACTCCTTGGCCAACGCGCGTTCGGGTTGCAATGCAGGGTTGTTGTTGACGAGGCTGTTGCCCACAATCGTCCCTTGAAAAAGCTCTGCCACCGTCGGAAAGCGCACGCCTTTGCCCACTGACAGGCGCAGCAAGGTATCGCCATCCGGCAAGAAGGAAACCGAGGCCTTCGGCGACCATGCCGAATCGCGGCGGTCGGCGTAGGGCAGCGAAATAGCCGTGCTCTCGCGCCGACCATCGGTCGCTCGCCACTCGTCATAGCGCATACCGAGAGTCGTCAGCCACCGCGGCGACAAGGTCCAGGTATCTTGTGCGAACAACGCCTGCACACTGGTTTTACCGGCAAAGGCCGATAACGGAATCTCCGCCTCGCCATGACGCCAGTCGCTCGTCGCGAAGGTCCGGCTCTGCAGATGGTAATGATTGACGTGATAACCGAATGCCAACGCATGCGCCTCGTTTTTCGTTGGCGTGTACGTGCTTTGCAGGTCTAGAGTTTTCCAGCCGGTGCCGCTATTGTCGGCGCGGGTACCGGTTCCTCCTGCCTGCGCCTCAGGCGGAATGCCGGAGGCGGTACGCGTCAAATCGGTCCGAATGTCGTACAGCGTCGCCACAGCAGACGCATTCCAGCCCGTTCTGTGTCGCGTCTTCAGCGTGACGCCAAACATGCCGTGTCGTTCTTCCACATTCTGCGGCGCAAACGATCCGGCCGGAATGCTGTAGCGGATGTCGTCGATGGAAACCAGCCCGGCATAGACAGGATTACCGGCGGCATCGCGCAGCAGGCTGCGGCCGTTGCGCTTTCCCTGATTCTGCCAATCGGTGTACAGGACTTCGCCATAAATGCTCGCTGAAAAATCGACTCCGAAGCGCAGCTTGACCTGCTCCTGCGTATTGTCTTCGATCGCGTTGCCGACCGGCCCGGCCAGATACCAGGGCCGTCCGGATGGGTCGATCGCAGAGACCGCACCGGTTACGGGCGTTGCGACACCGCTTCCGGTCCATGGCTTTTGCAGGCTGAGATACTGCATTGGCTGGCTTCTATTCTTCAACCGGTTGGCGCTAATGGTATAGCTCAAGACGCCCGCCTTGCTGCCCAGCCAGGCGCTTTCCTGATGTCCGCCGTAGCTATCGACGAGCCCGGCATCCTCAAACTCCTGCGTGAAATACTGTACGCGCGCCGAACCTTCGAAACGTTGCGGTTGCCGCGTCGTCATCACCACCGTGGTGCCGAGCGAATTGCCCGGATACAGCGCAGAGAACGGACCGTACAAGACATCAACACGCGCCAGCTCTTCCGGCGCCACCACGTTCCAGCGCGGTGCATTGAATTGGCCGAGAAATTGCGAAAGCAGATAGCCATCCGCGTAAACCAGTCCTCGCGGCGCCTGCAGTTCGCTCGACGAACGTCCGCCGATCAACGCGTTACGGTCACCGATATAGCGCTTGCGTAGCGTGGTCGCAGGCATGTGCTTGAGCGCATCCTCGACACTGACGAAGTTTTGTTCCCGCAATTGTTCGATCGTCCTGCTTTCAGCGGTAGTAGGCAGGTTCGGGTCAAGCCAAGAACGCGGTGCAGTGACCACCACCGCCTCCAGCGCACGGTCGGAAGAATGCTCCTGCGCACTGGCAGAAACCAAAAGTACGGGTGAAACAGCGAGTAGCAACCAGCGCCGGCGCCATCCTTCAGGGATATTTTTATTAAATGCATTCATTTTTTTTCGACGTAGAAACCGCCTCTGCGTTGAGGCGGCGCCCCAACGCCAAGCCGGCCTTTAGAGCAGACTTACTCCGTATGTACGGGAAGCAAGGCCGGACTGAGGACACACAGCCGCACGCGCGATACGGGGCGCATCGCAAGTCCGAGTTACCACGTACGTGCGGAAGAAAGTTGCTTCAGACAAGTTTGGGGGCACATGAGATGCTCGCCAGCCGGTGCGGCGGGCAGGCAAGCTGAGTCTCCGGACGACGATGCCGCACGGAGTGCCAGTTATTGACGTTCAGGCGAGAACAGGGGGACCGCGTAAATGAAGAACTCCGGGAATAGCCGAAAAGGTCCGGCTGCCAACAGGCAGCAACATGACAACGGCAACCGCATTCGGCAATCCGAACACCGTTTGGGATGACGGCAACGCAAAAGCATTGGCGATATTGCATATCGGACAATCCTGCCATTGCGCCGGCGAATCGGAGGAGTCGATATCGCCAACCGTCATCTTCTTGACGCCGAAGGCAGTGCATATTTCGAGAAGCTGACTATTCTGCGGCGCCGCAGCCCTGACAATGGACGGCAACAGCACTTGCATGAGCAACGCGAATATCGCCACCCATGCCGTATATTGCAAATTGCTGTATGCCTTCCGTCTCATGCGTAATTTTTACAACCTACCTGCGTTGTTGGCGAATACGAAACGGCAATTATCCCGTATTTCAATTTTTGATGGCACGCCCTAGACAAAACAGGCATGAAGACTCATTCACAGATTAGGTAGCAAGAAATCGGCACGGTTCATGCTACGTTTTCGTTTAGACAACACAGATTACTCCGGTAAATGAACTTTTGGCGCCCTATCGTTACTCATCAGAAAGAATAGGCGCAACGAGCCCCCCTGCCGGAATTTTATGTTATGTTTCTTGGAGGAAAAGCTTCGTTTGGCCATTTTGCTGTGCGCTTCTGAATTCAGATCGAATCAAATTGAAATGAGACGATATGAATATTTTTTTGTGGAAATACGCGAAAATTGCACATGATGCATTGCAGCATCATGTGTTTATCTGCAGAATCTAGCGATACCGGCACCATTTGAAAGAGGCCATTATGCTTTACCAATTCCATGAATTGAACCGCACTTTCCTGAACCCGCTGATTCAATGGGCGGAAGCTTCCGCCAAGTTATTCACGAATCCGGTCTCGCCACTCGCACATACCCCCTTTGCACAACGCATCGCGGCTGGTTACGAATTGATGTACCGGCTCGGCAAGGACTACGAAAAACCCGAATTCGGTATCAAGACCGTTCCCGTCAACGGAAAATCCGTGGGCGTATTTGAAAAAATCACGGAGCAGAAACCTTTCTGCCGCCTGATTCATTTCAAGAAAGATTTGAGCGACCAACAGTTTGCCAATCTGAAACAACCGACCGTCCTGTTAGTCGCCCCGCTCTCCGGCCATCATTCCACGCTATTGCGCGATACCGTACGCGCCTTGCTGTCCAATCATGATGTGTACGTCACGGATTGGACCGATGCACGCATGGTATCGATGAGCGAAGGTGCCTTCCACCTGCACGACTATATTTACTACGTGCAAGACTTCATCCGCCGCCTCGGTCCGGATCTGCATGTCATTTCGGTCTGTCAGCCGACTGTTCCGGTACTGGCAGCGATTTCGCTGATGGCGAGTGTCAACGACCCCCAGTTGCCGAAAACCATGACCATGATGGGCGGCCCGATCGATCCGCGCCGTTCTCCGACGCAGGTCAACAACCTCGCCATCAAGAAACCCTATTCCTGGTTCGAAAACAAGGTGATCTACAGCGTACCGCCGAACTACCCCGGCTTCGGCCGCAAGGTTTATCCGGGCTTCCTGCAGCATGCTGGTTTCATCGCCATGAACCCTGGGCGCCATGCGCAAAGTCACTGGGATTTCTACATGCATCTGCGCGAGGGCGATAACGAATCGGCCGAAGAGCACCGCAAGTTTTATAACGAATACAACGCCGTGCTCGACATGCCGGCCGAGTATTATCTCGAAACCATCAAGACCGTATTCCAGGAATTCCGTCTGCCGCTCGGCACCTGGGAAGTTGAAGGCAAGCTGGTACGCCCGCAAGACATCAAGACTGTCGCGCTGTTCACCATCGAAGGCGAACTGGACGACATCTCCGGTCTCGGCCAGACACAGGCGGCACAAGACCTGTGTTCCAGCATCCCGGCCGAGAAGAAGCAGCATTTCACTGCCGCCAAATGCGGACACTACGGGATTTTCTCCGGCCGTCGCTGGCGCGAGATCATCTGCCCGAAGATCGGGGAATTCATCCAGACCCACAGCTGATCGACCGACAGGTATCAACACCAAGCCGTTCTCTTTCGGGAGAACGGCTTTTTATTTGATACGCACGCGGTTTGGCGGATAATCCTGCTTTTACTCAAGCGAAATCCGCCGTGCCTCCTACCGACGCCACATCGCTGGCCGACCAGATCGAAGACCTGCTGCCGCAAACGCAATGCACAAAATGCGGCTATCCAGCCTGTCGCCCCTATGCGGAAGCAATCGCCGACGGCAGTGCCAGTTACAACCAATGTCCACCCGGTGGCGCACAAGGCATCGAAAAGCTGGCAGTGCTGCTCGGCAAGCCAGTCATCCCTCTTAATCTTGCCAATGGCACAGAGCGTCCGCGTCCAGTCGCTGTCATTGACGAATCGCTGTGCATCGGCTGCACCCTGTGCATCCAGGCTTGTCCAGTCGATGCCATCATCGGCGCAGCCAAGCAGATGCATACTGTCCTGCCGCAGCTCTGCACAGGTTGCGACCTATGCGTGGCACCGTGCCCAGTGGACTGCATCGCGATGATTGACGTTACGCCAGGAAAGACCGGATGGGAGGCGTGGTCGCAGCAGCAGGCGGATGCCGCACGCGACCAGCATCAGTTTCGGGTGTTTCGCTTGCGGCGGGAGAAAGAGGAAAACGATACGCGCTTGGCCGCCAAGGCAGCGGCAAAACTCAAGGCTGTCGAAGCGGAACCCATGCTCAGTGCAGAAGAAAAAGCTGCGCAAGACCGCAAGAAAGCGATCATCCAGGCAGCGATGGAACGCGCCCGCCAGAAGAAAAAACAGATGGCCGCCCAAGCCGCGCCGAACAGCACAGGCATCGAGGATCTCTCGCGTTCCGTGCGCCGGCAGCTTGACGAGACCAATGCCAGGCTGGAAGAAGAACACGCCAGAGACAAGCAATGAATGCAGAAAAACGGCTGGAGATCTTCCGGCGCTTTCGCCAAGCGAACCCGCATCCGACAACGGAATTGGAATACACGACCCCGTTCGAACTGCTGATTGCCGTCATCCTCTCGGCGCAGGCAACCGATGTGTCGGTCAACAAAGCCACCCGCAAGCTTTATCCTGTGGCCAATACCCCGGAAGCGATCCACGCGCTGGGGGAAGAAAAACTGACGGACTATATTCGCACCATCGGTCTGTACCGTACCAAAGCCAAAAATGTGATTGAAACCTGTCGCATCCTGGTGGAGCAGCACAAGGGCGAAGTGCCGCGTTCACGCGAAGCCCTGCAGGCCTTGCCAGGCGTCGGCCGCAAAACGGCCAACGTGGTACTCAATACCGCCTTCGGCGAGCCGACTATCGCGGTCGACACGCACATCTTCCGCGTGTCGAACCGAACGAATATCGCGCCGGGAAAAAACGTCGACGAGGTGGAAAGCAAGCTGGTGAAATTCGTGCCGGAAGAATTCCGGCACGATGCGCATCATTGGTTGATCCTGCATGGGCGATATACCTGCATCGCCCGCAAGCCGCAGTGCTGGAATTGCATCATCGCCGACTTATGCGAGTACAAGGACAAGACGCCTCTGCCAGAGAAAGGCGTATAGGCCGCGCGGGCAGAATGAAGTAACTACCGCCCTGCTTCTCACCCAGCTTCAGCCGTCAAGCGATCTTGCAAGCCTCGTCAAAGGACAGACGTGGGCCGCGCGCATGCAGCTTGCTAGTATCGCCGTAGCCCAAGCTACAGACGAAATTCGCCTTGATCGTGGTCCCGGCAAAGAAGGCTTCGTTCATCTTGTCCGCATTGAAGCCGGACATGGGTGCGCAATCCAACCCGACTGCGCGTGCCGCCATGATGAAATAACCGCCTTGCAGAGACGAGTTGCGCATTGCCGTCGCATCGATCAAGGGCTGATTGCCGGCAAACCAGGATCGCGCATCAGTATGCGGAAAGAGTTTCGGGAGTTGTTCGTAAAACGCCATATCCATGCCGATGATCGCTGTCACCGGCGCGGTCCTGGTCTTCTCGATATTTCCTTCGTTCATGCACGTCAACAGCTTTTCCTTGGCCGTGTCTGACTTGACAAACACGATGCGGGCAGGAGAACAGTTGGCCGAGGTCGGCCCCCATTTCATCAAGTTATAGATTTGCTGGAGCTGCTCGTCCGTCACCAGCTTTTCGCGCCAGCCGTTATGGGTGCGGGCTTCGAGGAACAGAGTATTGAGTGCGGAGTCGTTGAGCATGATGGGTTCCATTTTTGACGGGAAAATAAGACGACTTTGCGCTTGTGGCGCAAAGGAACGGCGCATATCTTAAACGAAACATCGCCTGCGTCGGTAGAATAGCCGACATCTTGTAGATCCGCTCTCACGCAATCATGTTTACTCCCTCCCAGCACGATGTCCGCCATTTTTTCTGCGAGACTTACCGCAAAATGCAAGCAAGCGAGATTCTCACGCCGCTAGAGGCAATGGCACGCGACTGGATTGCGCAGCACGGAGAATATTGGGATGCCCTGACGGATGTAGAAGCTGCGCTCGCCGCCGATTATTCTGTCGAGCGCGCGCAGAGTAATCCCTTCCTCCACTTGTCCATGCACCTGTCGATTGCCGAACAGATTTCGATCGACCAGCCGCCCGGCATCCGCGCAGCTTTTCAGGCTTTGGCGCAGCGCTTGAACTCCGAACATGAGGCCCATCATCAGATGATGGAATGTCTGGGAGAAATGATCTGGGCATCGCAACGCAGCGGTTTACCTCCGGATGGCGCCACCTACATCGATTGCATCAGGCGCCGTTAGACATAATGTATTGACCTACCGCACCTCAAGCGACGCGGATTACGCTTGAGGTTTTGCAACCAAAGGCGCAGAGCCGTAATTGAGGGGGTAGGTCATGGGAGAGTTTAGCAAGTATGTTGGGCTGGATGTGCACAAGG
>DATLIB010000129.1:0-7444 GCA_035539595.1 Noviherbaspirillum sp. | reverse complement strand
TGACAGCGCGCGATACAGGTTGTCGAGCTGTTCGCGGCTGGTGGCGCGCACGGTGACTGTCAGTGACAGGTACGTGCCTTTGGAGGATGGTCGCATTTCCATTTTTCCGGCGTCGAAGCTCGGATCGTGTTGCATGACCACTTCCACCATCGTCTGCGCGAAAGCGTCGTGCATCGCGCCCATGATCTTGATCGGGAAGTCGCTGGGATATTCGATAAGGGAGTCGGTAGCTTGAGCCATGATGAGTCTCGCTCCATGGCCGCCATCGTTTGCAAACCGCGCTTAGCTTAGGCGGGGATGGCGACACGCAGGTGCAGGTCGATAATGGCGCTATTTTACGCCTTCTTGGCTGCTTGATAAGCCGCATGCAGCTTGCGAAAGAGCGGTCCCGGCGTGCCAGCGCCGATAGCCTGGCCATCGAGGCTGACCACGGCCAGCACTTCCTTGCCGGCTGACGAGACGATGAGTTCGTCCGCAGCAAAAACCTCATCCCGCCCGATGCGCCGCGCTTCGAAAGGAATATGGGCGGCTTCGCACAACTCTTCGATAAGGGCATAGCGGATGCCTTCAAGAATGCGCGTATCTTTCGGCGGCGCCATCAATTTGCCATGGCGAGCCACCCATACATTTGACGAGGATCCTTCGGTGAGAAAGCCATCGCGAAACTGGATGGTTTCCAGCGCGTCATGATCGACCGCATATTGCGCGGCCAGCACGTTGCCGAGCAGGGACACCGATTTGATGTCGCAGCGTAGCCAGCGCTGGTCCTCCAGCGTGACGCAGGCAATGCCGTTTTCGATGGCCGTGGCCGCAGGGGGCGTGTACGGCCCGGTCATGATGAATACCGTTGGCGTTACCGCGGCAGGAAATGCATGAGCGCGTTTAGCGACGCCGCGCGTTACCTGCATGTAAATCAGTTGATCATCCGCAGAATGGGCTGCCGTTACCTGATTGATCAGCGCCATCCATTCTTCCTCGCTATACGGATTGGCGATGCGGACCTTGTCCAGACTGCGGAACAAGCGCGCCATATGCTGTTTTGCGCGGAATAATTTCCTTTGATACATCGGGATGACTTCGTACACACCGTCGCCGAAAATGAAGCCGCGGTCGAGCACGGAGATTTTGGCTTCCGAGAGCGGCGTCATGGCGCCGTTGAGGTAGACGAGAGAATCGTGCATGGCAAAGGCCCGAGGAGATTGCGATGAATCCATTCTTGCATATCGGTGGCATCCGATTATGCAAAATAAGTATGCGCAAACGACCCTGCACGTCAACCGCTAAAACTGGCCGAAATATGACAAAGAGGAGGGAGGGGGTCGCCGCGTAATGACTTGGCTACGAGAGGATTTGTGCCGGTTTTCCAAGCGTTGAAGCTGCGTCGATGAGCGATATGCCGGATCGGCATATCGCTCCCTGCGGGCATGGAATATTGTTGCTGGAAAAATCAGTCCGACGACGGGGGGCGGAAATCACCTCGCCCACGGCGTTGGTATCTTTGATGGGGCCGGCGACTTACAGTTGCCGGCCCATTGACATTACTTCACCCACAAGCGCACGGAATCCCAAGCACGGCCGAAGACGGTCGCTTGATTAACCTGCTCCAGTGCCACCACCGGCAATTCAGTCAGTGCCTTGCCATCCACCATCATCTTCAGCGTACCGACCTTGCTGTTCTGCGCTACCGGCGCTACCAGCGGATCCTTGCGCTCCAATACCGGCTTCATCTTGTCAGCCACGCCCTTCGGCACGGTCACGTAGATGTCTTTCGTAAAACCGATCTTGACTTGGCTTTGTGCGCCTTTCCATACTTCCGGCGTGGCGACCGGCTGCCCCTTGGCATACAACTTCACCGTGTCGAAATTCTGGAAACCCCAGTTCAGGATTTTCTGGCTTTCCTGTGCCCGGGATTGATCCGACACGGTACCCAGTACCACCGAAATGAGACGCCGTTCGCCGGTACCGTTCGGACGCTTGGCGGTCGAGATCAGGCAATAGCCGGCCGCTGCGGTGTGGCCGGTTTTCATGCCGTCGACAGTCGGGTCGAGCCACAGCAGGCGGTTACGGTTCGGCTGCTTGATTTTGTTGTAGGTGAATTCTTTGGTCGCGTAAATCTTGAAATAGGCCGGATGGTCGGTAATCAGGTGTGCGGCCAGGATCGACAGGTCTTGCGCAGTCGAATACGTATCCGGGCTGGGCAGGCCGTGCGGATTGCTGAAGCGGGTCGATTTCAATCCCATGCGTTCCGCTTCACGGTTCATCAGCGCGACAAACGCATCTTCAGTCCCGGCGACCGCTTCAGCCAAGGCGACAGCGGCATCGTTGCCGGACTGGACGATCAATCCGTACAACAAATCATTGACGCTAACCGGTGTAGCCGGATCGATAAACATTTTCGAACTGGCCGGATCGACTTTCCATGCATTGACCGAAACGTTGATCATTTGGTCTGGGGCGAGCCGCTTTTCCTTGATGGCGGAAAAGGCCAGGTAGGCGGTCATGATCTTGGTGAGTGAGGCTGGTTCGATACGCATCGTCGGGTTTTGCGATGCCAGTACCTGGCCGCTGGTGGCATCGAGCAGCAACCACGATTTCGCGGCGATCGTCGGTGCGGGCAGCGCTTGTGCAAATGCAAAGGAAAAAGAAAAGACGGTGGCGGCCAGTGCCGCAATGATTTTTTTCATGGGTCGTAAAGAGTGAGGCCGCGCAGTTGACGAGGCGGGTGACGTAAGGAAACGGTTCGCAAATTATAGCGCCGCTGTTTCCTGCTGTTCAGAAGATCCCCGCATTAAATGCCCATTGAAACGTGCTTTACGCGAGGATTTTCCGTCAGGTAATTAGCGGTGCCACATTTCGACAACGAAAGTCTTGATATGTTGCAACTTGCGATGAAAAAAATGATCCGCCCCGGGAATGACAATGACAGGCAGATCTTGCGGTCGGGCCCAATCGAATACCGCCGATAAAGGAATGGTGTCGTCCAGTTCGCCGTGGATGAGGATCGTATTGGCAGGGACGGTCGGTATGGGCCACTTGCCAGCGGCTGTCCCGACCAGTACCAGGCGTTCGGCCGGGGTGTCTTGGGCAGTCAGCCGTTGTTGCAATTGCGACTGCACGAAGGTGCCAAAAGAGAAACCGGCTAGCGCCACCGGCAAGCGCGGATACTGTTGCTGCATATGTTGCAGCAACAGTGCCATGTCGTCTGTTTCACCGCGGCCCGCATCGTGTTCACCTTCGGATTTGCCGACACCGCGGAAATTCATGCGTACTGCGACATAGCCGAGAGCGACAAAGGCGCGTGCCAGCGTTTGCGCTACTTTGTTATCCATGGTGCCGCCATACAAGGGATGCGGATGGGCGACCAGCGCCAGCCCGCGCGGTGTCGAGTCGGGCAGGTCGAGAGCGCATTCCAAGGCGCCGGCGGCACCGGGAATCGAGAAACGTTGAGTTTGGACGTTCATGTTTGTGCGAGGAGAAGTGTGTCTTTTGTATCCGTGCAGCGTGTGGTGTCGCGCTGGAGCCGCGCAACGGATGCGCGGAAGACACGGAAATTCAAATCTTTAAACGTTGCACGACGTTGCCGCCGACCAGGTGTTCGTCGATGATTTCATCGATGTCCTGCTCGTCAACATAGGTGTACCAGGTGCCTTCGGGATACACCACCAGGACAGGGCCTTCTTCGCAGCGATCCAGACAACCCGCCTTGTTGATGCGTACTTGCCCCTGACCGTTCATGCCGAGTTGCTTGATGCGGCTTTTGGCATGCTCTTGGGCGGCTTGCGCGCCTTTGTTGGCGCAGCAGGGGCGACCTTCTTCGCGGTGATTCAGGCAAAAGAATACATGGTGCTTGTAGTAAGGCTTGTCGGACATGTCAAAAACTCTAGGGCGTTTTATCGAAGCCGCAATCATACACGCCGCTTACTGGTGCTTCACGCGATGCGCAGGGTGCAGCAGAAACCAGAGCGCAAACAAGGGCCAACACACCGAAAGGAAATGTGCGGCGCCGTTGAAGTTGAGGAATTTGCCCTGTATCCAAGACTGCAGGGTGGCGATGAAATAGGGGTTGGAGGGTACCAGATTGATAATGATCAGACTGATCAGCAGGATGAACGCCGCCAGTCGGCGCTGCACGGTCTGCGGCGCATAGCGCAAGCCTGCCACCATCAACAGACCCAGCAGTATGCCGCCCCTGGCGCCAGGCGTGAGCCATGCCAGCGCATTTGCCGGGGTGAACAGCAGCGCATTGGCGAGCAGCTTGACCGCAATCGCTGTAGCCGCCACCAGCAATATCAGCACTGCTCGCGGCGACTGCTTGCGCAACAGGCAGGAAAAACCGAGCAGGGCGCCGCTCAAGCCGCAGGCAGTGATCAGTGTTTCGGCCAGCCAGTATTCCTGTACCGTCAACTGCATGTCATGCGTCAGCAGCGCCGCCAAGTCTATCGGGGTTTCGAATAAGGCCGACAGCCAGCCGGACAGAATCGGTATGAACTGGCCGTGGCCAAACAGGTAAGCCTGCGGATAAATTTGCGCCAGCGGCCATAAACCGATCACGATCAGGCCACGCCCCGCTTCTGGTACAAACCACGCGCGCCGTAGCTGCAAGAGCCTGCTTTGTTCGAGGAAGGCGCGGGTCAGCAGCACACCGGCGACAGCGCCCAAACAGGTGCCGGCGACATTCGTCAAGAAATCGAGATTGGACGATACCCGTTTGGGCAGGAAGGTTTGCGCTGCTTCCATGCCGCCGGACAGCAGCATGCCGCACAAGATGGCAACGATGACTGCCGGAATGCCGCGCAGCCGCGGATACAGTGCGAATACCGCCAACATGCCGAACGGTATGTAACCGGCGATATTGGTGCCGACATCGAAGCCGGTCCAGTAATGCGGCATCGGCATTAGCACGAAATCCCAAGGCAACAGGCCGATATTGCGCCAGTTAGTGAAAGGGTAAAGGCTGGCGTAGGCGATCAGGAAGGCATACATCGGCAAACCGACCCGAGCGAAGGTCGACCTTCGCGCGGGCGGCTCCAGCGCCGCTGCTTCCTGATTTTGTTCGTTAGACAATATGCTGCCCGGATTCTGTAAGTTGTGCCTCTTATTTTCAACAGATGCACAAGCCGGGGCAAGCAAAATCATTTCAAGGGCAGGGTGCCAAGCCAGTCGATCATGTCAGTGATGGCGGCATCGCTGGCGATCGCCATGGCTTGTGCGCCGCCGGCGGCATTCGGGGTGGGCGCGGGCGCTTGTTGCATAAAAGTCCTTTGCGCCAACAGTGTGCGGCCGATGAATACCGAGGCACGCAAGGCGACCCGGGCGCTGCTTTGCCCGGGCGCCTCGAAATTCTGTACGAAGTCATCGGCATCAATGCGCAACACCGGCACGTTGACGGCACCATAGGTGCTGGCCAGCGCAACGCCGCCGGCTTGGACGATGCGCGCCTTCACGCGTTGCGACAGCAGTTGTCCCGGTGCCATGGCCCAGTGTGCCTGCGCGTAGGGACGCGGCTGATGGGCGTTGGCATACTGCAAGCGGTAAAACATGCTGCTGCTGTCCAGCCATGCAGGGGCCTCGACGTCGGCGACGCTGATCGGCGGCAATGCCGGCAGCGCACCGGCCGGATTCGCGGGCAACGGGCCGAGATCGTAGAGCGTCGCCGGCTCGCCCTTGACGATGACCGAGCAGCCGGGTAACACAGCGACGCCGGTTGCGAGCAGCAGTCCCAGTAGGAACGGAAGGATTTTTTTCATGTCGGAGATTCCCCTATTTGGACGGTGCTGCAAAACCCGGCTCTCCCGGCCCCGGCGCGATAGCGGGTGAACCGAACAACACGCTCTGCGGTTGCTCGTTCAGATTGTTCAGTGTGCGGTTGAGCGCCCGTAGCGATGCGCGCGCGTCGTGGGCCAGCGGCAGTGTTTCATGATCGATCTTGGCCGCCACGGCGCCGATTTGTGCCGCCGTATCGGCGAACTTGGCGATGGCGCCATCGGGAGCCTGCAACTGTGTGCTCATGGTATTGAGGTTGTTTGCCAGCACACTCGCGTCTTTTGACAGCCTGTCCAGTGAGTTGAGCGTCTGTTGCGCTTGTGTGGCCATGGCCGGGAGTTTCGCTAGTGTCGGTTGCAACTGGCGCGGGAGGGTGCCCAGTTCGGTGGCTGCTTTGTCGATACTGTCAAATGCGGCAAGTATCGCTTTTTGGTTGGCAGGTTCCAGCAGATTGTTAACGCGTTGGGCGACTTCCTCGGTTTGCTGCAGGATGGCAAGTCCGTGCGTTTGCAATTGATCGAACAGACTGGCCCGCATCTCGAGGCGCGCGATGTTTTGTGCACTGCTTTCCAGCTTCACCGGGCGCGTGCCATCGTCATCCAGCTGGACGTAGGCAATCCCGGTCACGCCTTGGTAACCGAGCGTGGCAAAGGTGGACTGCGTGATCGGCGTGTCGGGACGCACGCTGATATGCACCAGAATCTGCCCGATCACCTGCGGGTCGAAAGAAATGTGATCGACCTTGCCGACATCGAGGCCGCGATAGCGCACCGTTGCTTGCGGGGTGAGGCCCGCGATCGACAGCTTGGTGGCGATTTGGTACGGCATCCAATCGACCTGGTCGCGGTTAAGCCATATGCCGATCAGCACGGAAGCCGCCAGCAGCACGATGGTGAAAGCGCCGGCGATGAGCGCATGCGATTTATTTTCCATGGTTGGATTCCATTTCCTTGTCGCGCAATACTTCCAGGGCGCGCTGCCCGCGTTGACCGAGGAAGAAGCGCTGAATGAACGGGTGCGGGGTGGCAATCACCCGTTGCGGCACATCGACAGCAATCACGCGCTTTTCCGCCAGTACGGCAATCCGCGTCGATAGGGCGAACAGGGTGTCGAGGTCATGCGTCACCATCACCACTGTCAGGCGCATGTGCCGATGCAGATCGCGCAGCAGCGCCACAAAACTTTCCGACAGGTCCGGATCCAGCCCGGCTGTCGGCTCATCCAGGAACAGCAGTTCCGGTTCCAGCGCCAGCGCCCGGGCCAGTGCCACGCGCTTGATCATGCCGCCGGACAAGTCGGCCGGCATCTTCATGGCATCTTTGGGCGCGATGCCGACCATGTCCAGTTTCAGCAGTGCCGCATCGCGGATCAACTCTTCCGGCAAGGCGCGTAGTTCTCGCATCGGCTGCGCGACGTTATCGAGCGCGGACAAGGCGGAAAACAAGGCCCCTTGCTGGAAGAGCATGCCCCAGCGATTGCGCAAGCGTTGCTGCTCGGCGCCGCTGAGGCGATGGATGTCCTCGCCGAAGAGCTGCACACGTCCCCGTGCCGGTTTTTCCAAGCCCAGCATTTGCCGCAAGAGTGTGGTTTTGCCAGACCCGGAGCCGCCGACCAGCGACAGGATTTCGCCCGGTTGTACTGCCAGGTTCAGGTCTTGATGGACGACAACATCGTCGAACTG